>JBHLRT010000041.1:0-8711 GCA_048882305.1 Candidatus Thorarchaeota archaeon | reverse complement strand
CTGAACTAATTCGAAATGTGAAGCCCGATCTGATTCACGCTCATAGTCCATATGTGGTTTTTAATCGAGTTCTAGGAAAGATTAGAGAACATAGTGAATTCGGAAGCCTACCAATGTTAGCCACAATTCACGGAAGACCAAAACAACTGATTCTACCAGGTGGAAAACAGACCACTGATTATGACGCCTTTGTTGAAGTATGTCCATTTGACGCCATTCTTGCAGTCAGTGATAATGTTGCAGAAGTGTTGAGGAGATATTTGAAGGAAAAGGGCAAGAATGTTCCAGTTATTACACTCTATCTTGGTGTAAATCTTTCAGTGTTCTGTCCACAACCAAAAGCCACGAAAAAGTGGGATGTTGCTTTTCTTGGTAGGCTTGAATCTATGAAAGCGGTTGATCTATTTCCTAAAATGCTTGCTCTTTTGAAATCTGAGTTTCCAAAATTGAAGTTTCTACTGACAGGAGAAGGGTCACTAAAGAATCAGATACTGAATGGATTTGAAGAAGAGGATGTGTCTGATATGGTTGAGTATCTGGGAGTCGTAGAGACTGAGAAAGTGCCCAATCTCATCAACCAGAGCAGAGTATTCATCTATCCTTCTAGGGAAGAACCTTTTGGACTTTCAATTCTGGAAGCACTGGCATGCGAAATCCCTGTAGTGACAACCAATGTCTTTGGTCCCAGTGAAATAGTCACGAACAACGTTGATGGACTAACAATACCTCCAGACAATGTGAAGGAACTTGTTAACGCGATTGGCACATTATTGAGAAGTGAAGATCTTCGGTTAAAGATTGGTCGAAGAGCAAAACAGACGGTGGAGACCAAGTTTGATATCAAACTACACTATTATGGATTGCTTGGTTCCTATCAAGGTTTGATAGATGGCTTGGGAACTTTCAGGAAAAAAAGGTAGGGTGTGGGACCCATAGGAATCCCACAGAGGTATCTATTCCACAATGACTCGAGTACATTGACAGTCTTCGTTCTTGAGATAAGCCTTCAGGACTCCATAGTGCATCATAGAGAGTAGTCCAACTTCTAGACCTTGCTCTATGAGGTGCTTACCTTGAACTATGGATTGTAGTTTTCCTTTCATTGCTCCACTCGCATCCTCTACCCCAGATGCACCCATTCTTTTCATGGTAGCATCGAGATCGTTCAGGTTGATTGTATCTAAGAGTGAAGCATCCTCCTTCAGCTTAGGGTCACTATCATAGATCCCAGACACATCAGATGCAAAAATCAGTCGTTTTGCGTTCATCTCTTCGCAGAGAATGACAGCGAGCTGGTCTGCGCTTCCAATACTCCATCCCATTACTGAATCAATGAGTATGTCACCTCCCAGTAGAGGGACCATGCCTATAGAGGAAAATCCTTTCACAGGCTCTAGGAAATAGTCAGTCATCTTCATCTTTTCAGAGGTTATCATAGATGAAGGATACATCAGACAAACAGGGACTTTCGCTTTCTGAAACGCTTTTACAATGATGTGACGAAGTGTTCCCACACCCTCCTGTGTTTCTGAGAGGGGCAACAGCTGGTCAGGACCCAGGAATCCCTTGTGAAGATTGTGCTCTAGAACTGGAGGATGTCCGTATGAGCCAACGCCATGCAGAAGGATTAGTGATTCGATCAAACCTTCATCGATACTCTCTCCAATCTCTTGAGCTACTGATTCCAGCACATCCCTTCTGTATGTGTATGGCTTTGTCTTGTCAGTCAGTAACGAACCGCCTAGCTTGATGACAGTCAGTTCTTTTGTCACTATGCAACACCCTAGATTCTAGAACAGGCTAAACATTGGGAATGGCCAGGCAATTCCGATATAGGGTAGTAGTAGCACCATTATGATAGCTACCAAGGTTATGGTTATGTTATCAAGGCCCTTGGGTGTTATTGCTTCAACAATTGTTGCTACAATACTCACGATCAAGATTGGCACTAGCAAGGCCAGTGGAGCAAAAGCAGGCACTTCAAATGAGAAGAAGAACAATAGAACGAAGCTAAACAGAAATGAACCAATGAACATTCCAATCACTCCAGCAATTGTTTTTTCTGCACCACCAACTCCGAACTTCTTTTCACCACCATATTTGCGACCAATCACATCAGCAAAACCATCTCCGCCTGCAAGACACCCAAAGACTATCATAGCTAAGGGGGTTGCATTAGCTAAATTCCCATCCATGGGAACGTAGAACCAGAGGATGCCGATGACAACCATTAGAAAAGCATAGTATAAGGTGCCACCAAGGAGTTCTCGAGGATCTCCACTTCGTGACATTGAGCGGACGAAGTCCTCGTTCTGCATCTTTCCAGTCCCAATAGCTGCGAATTGCAGGACAAATATGAGCGGTACAATGATGGCTAGGAAGCGGCTGAACATACTACCGGAAAATAATAGCCATGTGAGCACCCAGAGTGGGGCTGCAAATGTGTGTATCACTTTCCGTGTTACAGTAGTTGAGAGAGCACCACTCTTCTCAATCTTTGCATTAATCTGGACAAGCATCAATATCACGATGAACGAGATAAAGAAAGCTACAATATCCCAGACAATCTCTAAACCAGGTAGGGGATTAAAAACCAAGTTATCTCCTCCATAAATGTAGCAGACACATAAGCTTCTCCTCAATATAAATTGGTACTTTTAATAGCTAAATCATTATTGAAACGTTCAGAGATTTAACAAACTATAGCAAAGTCTAGCTAGTCAAACTACTCTGTTTAGAGAGTGGCCTTGCTTACAACGACAGTACCACTTTGACTAAGGCAACTGGACTCTCTCGCTCACAACTACCCACAGTCTAGCTAAGATGGGGGTTATTAGAATGACAGAGGGTAGACCTGTTGTAAGTAGTGGCAATAAGACAAATCCGATTCCTGCTAGAACTGCAGTCTGTTCAACAAACATACCAATGATAACAAGGAGCAATCCAGTGAAGACCAAACCAATTGCTGACAGTATGGATAGCTTTCCTAAGGATCTACCCTTTGAGAATTCATAGGAAGCAAGCCCAACAATGAGCCCAAGTACTCCGTAGGCTAGAGCAGGAAATGTTAGTGTCACAACCGTGTTGTAAAACAATAGGTCGTAGGTAACAATTCCAAGATATCCAGTGAGAAAACCTGCAATGGGACCACGAATTGCACCAATTACTGCGATGATTGCTAATGCTGGCGAGAGTCCAAGTTTGATCAGTGTGACCATAGTAAAGGGCATATTGACTGAATTGACAAATGCAAAAAGCCCAGCACCAATTAGACCGAAAAGAATGGTGACAAGTGCATTTGTCCAATGCTGTATCTTAAGCCTTTCAATAAACGTTGGACTCTTTTCTTCAGTTTCAGCCATTTTATGCACCCTCCATGATTACAAGCTGGTATGTCCCCGGATTTAGAGAGAGTGTGTAGTTTCCTCCTCCAGATGCCTCTAACTGGACAAATGGATTACCTCCACGATATGCGGTGGGTAGAGAGTTGAAGTTGCTGAATGTCAAAGTAGCGGGGCTGTTAACTCCAATATTCAGGATAAACCCGGATTTGTCTGGATCCCACTGTGCTTGGTACACCCAGATGTTATTGTCATCAGCTGAACTGATGTAAGGATAGTTCCAGAACGCCGCTGGACGCGCATCTGCTAGGTCACGAACAGTGACTGGAACTCCAGACCAAACAGTAAATCCTGAAAGAATAGGTGATAGGAATGGGTCAAGTGAGGATGCGTCATAATACATTTCTCGGCCATCCTGCGACCAGACTTTGTTAACCATGCTCTGCAGCAAATTACCAAGACGGTCTCTTGTGCTGTAATCTCCCCTCTGGTTTGCGAGAGTCATACTGAAGACTGTACCAAGTATTCCAAATACATCAGCAAAAGATGTTGGATTATTATATGAGCCGAGCATATACATCATGTCGCTAGATAGGTCCCGACTGTAGGCGTCAATGAATGTTTTATACTTCGGGATAGTGATGTCTGGAACTGTATATTCTAGGAAAGTCAAAGCCCAGGCAGTACCGTAGGAGTTGAGTTTGGGACCTCCAACTAGGTGATCAACAGCTTTTCCGGGAATCTCTTGTGGAGCATAATCGGCATTGGGTCCATATCCAACTGGTCGTTGTACAAAATAGCCATCAGTATAGAGACCATTTCCATCAGTAATGTTCGCTTCAATGAAGTTTAGACCATAGTCCCACATCCCGCTCTCCATGTAACTTGTCCCATACATGTTGTCGTAGAGCTCCGTTGTGTAGATTGGGATGCTATTACATTGCACAAAGACAATGTAGGGTTCACAAGGGATGAGTCCGGTACCCCAAACCCCTCCCAGCTTTGGAGAGCCAAGTCTGTCGGTGGTTACTGATAACTCCCAGTCATCGATGTATCGACTCAATTCATCGGTAACTCTACCTGTATTGAAATTCCTCTCATACAGGGCCATCATGAGCGCGTAGTGTCCGGTCCACATGATGTTAGCAGGACCTCTGAAACCTCCTGTGTAGACATCATTAGCATCAGGATTTGTAGCATTGGGGTAGTAGTAATCAGTGAATCCGGGGATGGATGCCCACTCATAATACTCCATTGATGTATAATTATATTCGGCAAATGTTGTGTTCATCTTCAGAATCTGTGTGTATGCATGGTCTTCATACAAGTTCGATCGATATCCAGGGGTTGTTTCGCTTACTGCAGCGAACATGTATGCAAGAAACGCATTGACATACTGAATTGCCCAGAGATAATTCTCAGCATTCCATCCATCCCACAGGTTCAAAGGTTGGTCCATTATGAGTTCGTTGAAGTAATTGACTATTCCAATCTGTTCATGAGTGAGTGCTGAATAGTCAGCGAAATTGAAAGTTGTGCCATCTATTGTCTGAACACCCATTGAAACTGGAGGTGGTGGCATATTTCCATATGTCAAACCTGCAAAGACTATAGTAATTACAACGACAGTGATGACGAACTTGTTCTGTTTAAGTACTTGAGACATCGAGAATCACTCATGAGAGTCATTGTGGCCAAAGTGAATCGATAGGTTCTGAAGGTTTTTCATTTATGACATAAATAGTTTCTAATGTGGACTTAATTGCAAAATAACCAAATAATCATTCGAGTAATGAGTTAAATACGATTTTGGTGTTTAAGGCAGTACCCAATATGGAGGGTTATAACTAAAATGAAGAAAGGTGTCGCAAAGCCACGCTTTGTAGGTCAGTTAATCATGGGAATTCTAGAAATTGTTGTGATTTTTGCTGTGATACCATATGTGAATGAACAAGGTGGTACATTGATCTCAACAAGCGTATATGCAACCATGATAATGTTTAGTGTGTTGGCATTTGTGGTCGTACACGGCTTGTGGCGAATAATTGATGCTTACACAACAATGCGTTACGCAGACTGAATCCTAAACCAGGCTATTATCATTCAGAATAGCTTTGGAATATGAATATCACAAAAGAGAAGAAAATAGGTTCGATAATGAAATTTGTTAAATTTTACCTTCATCAATTAGATTGAACTATTCATAACGACATTTATCTGTGGGAAACAAGTCTGGGGCAAATAGACGTAGGTGTGAGTCAAATGATAAAGACAAGAGTAACTGAAATGTTGGGATGTAAATATCCCATAATAGCAGGCACAATGGCAAGAATTTCAAATCCTGAATTTACAGCAGCAGCTAGTAATGCTGGAGCTTGTGCGGTACTAGCCAGTGCAAATTTCAAGACTCCTGATGACCTACGTGATGCAATAAAGAAGACACAATCTCTCACTAAACAGCCATTTGCTGTAAACATTAATCTGTTCCCTGCACTAATGCCTCAAGAAAAGTTGGAAGACTATGTGGATGCCACATTGGATGAAGGTGTGAAGATCATCGAAACAAGTGGCCACAAAGCACCTGAAAATCTGGTTCCAAAATTCAAGGATAGTGGTGTAATCTGGATTCACAAATGTGCGGGAGTGAGATATGCAAAGAAAGGAGCTTCACTCGGTGCGGACATAGTGACGGTTGTCGGGTATGAGAACGGAGGAGCTACTGGGATATTAGATATTGGTACAATGGTGATGATTCCATCGGTGGTTGATGCGCTAGATGTTCCAGTGATTGCAGGAGGAGGAATTACTGACGGTAGAAGTGTTGCCGCAGCCTTTGCACTAGGTGCTGAAGGGGTAATCATGGGAACACGGTTGATGGCCACAAAGGAATGTCCCATTCATGACAATCTCAAACAAGCCTTCGTGAAAGCGTCGGAAACTGATACAGTTCTGGCTCTGCGCTCTGTTGGAAACACTCACAGATTTTGGAACAACAAAGCAGCTCAGCATGTGCTTGAACTAGAGGCTGAAAAAGCTCCTCTATTCAAGCTCATACAAGCTGCATCTGGCGAGAAGGCACAGACGATGTATAGAGAAGGTGATATTGACCTTGGCGTGGTGTCTTGTGGTCAGGGTGTAGGTCTGGTTAGGGACGTTCCCACCGTAGAAGATTTGCTAGACAGAGTGATGATTGAGGCTGAAGAAGTAATTTCGAAGCTCCACAATAACACCAATTAGTTCATACCCGACATATGTCAGTAGAGTTCATAAATAGTTGTGGTCCTAGGAAGAGGTATGCCATTATTCGAAGTTGTTTTCAGAGCGAGATACAAGAATCCCTTTGGTCTCATAACCGAAGACCACCCCTCGACCAGAATCTTTCAATGGTGTAACGATGAGTACGACATTATAGAACTGGTCTTACAGAAACAAGAGGATTATGGAAATATTCGCGAAGATTTTTCAAAGTCCGTCGAGATTGTCGATGAGATACACAATGGTGGAAACACGCATGTCATCACCAGGATGTGTGCATGCGGGGGACCAGGCACAGTACAAAACTATCTCAAAGACCCAAACCTTCTGCTGATACCACCAATAGCTTATGAAGAGGGATGGGAACACCTCAGGTTAATTGCTTTCAAACATGAGAATGTCAAGAAGCTTCTTACGAAGCTGAGGGAAGAGGACTTTGAGGTGGAGATTATCAGAAAGAAACCATTTGATGGATACATCGCAAGTTCTCTGACTCTCACAACTGACGCATTGTTCTCGGGATTGACCGACAAACAGGTGGATGCTCTCTTGACCGCGTATGCACAAGGATACTTCAGATTTCCAAGAGGATCCGACCTTCAGACCATTGCGTCTAGAGAGAAGATTTCAAGAACAACATTTTTGGAACACCTAAAAAAGGCTGAGAACAAGATAATCACAGCACTCATTCCACACATACAACTATTCAGGCGAGTGCCTCATGACCGAAAAGAGTCCATGGCTCTTGTCTAAATAGGTTATTAGAATACTAACAGGTTAATAAAGAACGGAGGCGGTGCCATCTTTGGCACCTGCGTTGATAACATCTTACCAATGCTTTTACGCCTCCTTTTTCTACCTGAAAAGCGATACTCCTCGGGTTAATGCCAGAGCATTTGTCCTATTCTTTTCGAGCTGTCGTAATGCTTCTTGTTCAGCCAAATACCTTCGGTATTTTCCAGCTTTTTCATCAAAAGCATCGACCTTCATTGAACCGCTTTTTGTTTGACTCTCAATTGTTTCAGGTACGTCAAAGAGAGAGATTGTTTGTTGCTTTGTTGTGCAAGCCATATTTATCACCAAATCTACTGACTCAAAAAGAAGCATAATCTTTGTACCGACAATTGATGGTACCGACTGATGACAGTACTCTCTTTATAATAAGATCAAGAAGATGTGTCGTGACTTGACTGGGTGAAGGTCTAGAAACATAAACATCCAGATGAGAGAGATTGAAAAAAAGATCATGTAGATTTGGTCTTAGACTGTTTTTTACCAATGGGACAGACATCCATGCACCGTGAGCATTCAAAATAGCTATTCTGTGTCGGTCGTGGAACCAGTTTCCGCTCCATCTCACGCACATGGGGAGAAACATCCAGCGAACATGGCGACTCAGCAGAATAAGTCATGCATTTCTCGATTGTAATTGTGTACGACTCAAGCGCTTTTGTCGGACACGCTGTCACACACAAGTCACAGTCACCACACAGATTCTCCTCTAACGGATTGTCTATTTCCAGTTCTGCGTCTGTGAGTACCGAGATCAGATTCACCCTTGGTCCATGTTCGGGTGTGACCAATAGTGTATTCTTTCCTTGACAGCCAAGACCACATTTGATTGCAGTAGTTTTCAAAGGAATTCTCATTGAGTATCGGGCATCATACCCTTCCCTTCGGAGAAAATCAACAAGCTCCCATGCTTTGTTCTTCATGATTTCGTATGGAAGATAATAGCTTTCAAACTCTTCATAAGGATTGTGAAGCCCATATCCACGCCACCCTGGAGAGTCCACTGTCAGGTTGAATATTCTGTCCCAAATATGGAACGCAAGAAGTATCACGGATTTTACATCTGGCATCTCTTGGCTAGGTTGTCTCAGAGTTGTAATCTGACCAACCGGTCCATAGGGCAGTTCATCAAGCAAAGCTGGGCTCGTTACGCCAATGGATGCAAAACCAACTTCCAAGGCTAGTTGTTTAAGGCGTTCTGTCAAGGACTGCATTTTAATCACTTCTATTGCAATTTGACCAAGATAAAGAAGTTCATTTTATTCTATAGCCATCATATGACGGTATTAACGATGATGAGTATCTGTATCTCGTCATTTCTAG
>JBHLRT010000040.1:0-8801 GCA_048882305.1 Candidatus Thorarchaeota archaeon | reverse complement strand
CTAGTATAGATCTCTAACTCTCGTCTTCTTGCATCAAGTGCCTTATTGCTTCTTTCAAGTTGTTTCGAGTAATAATCTTGGTTCCACGATGTAAGTACCAATAAAACTGCGATTGCAAAGAACACTACTATTAGTTCTATTGCATTACCAATGACGATACTTGGGTGTAGTATTGCTGATACTAGCAGAGCTACTGATAATCCACCTACTAGCACGGATTGTTCTCTGAGAGAGGTTAATTGTGTTCCTAGAAGAACGGAGAGAATTGGCCATGTCAATATTTGAAACGCTAGCGTTCCGGTTCCCCACGTTGGACTGAGTAGAAATGCAATGAACGGGAGCGAAGATGTACAAACGATGGATAAAGCTGAGGCCAATCTAATGTGTTGTGTACCACTCAAGAGATACACTCCAGCTGCATAGATCGTTAGGAGGGAAAACACAGGATATCCCCGTGTTGGACTGCTTGTGATTTGTATGATTGGAAACACACACACTGCAGTCAATAATGCGATTCTGAGAAATCTTGCTCGTCGTCTCAGACCACCCTCAGTAATTAAAGACGAGGGACGTGTGAGGGCTACAGGGATATCTACCATCCACTTGACAAGACGTCCTACGGGCGAAGAGCTTGTCTTTGTATCCCTCAATGCATGACGCTCCAATCTGTTTACGACGATCTTGACTATCCTCTTTTCAGGGGCCTCTGAACCTCAAGCTAAACCACCTAATTGACTTTGTGATGGTCTCGATATTCGTTCTCAGACATGCTACTATAGTATTATGAATATTTATGGATATGTATTACCGTATTATAATATAAGCAAATAGTTTATAATAATAGAATGTCTTTACTATAGTAGATAGGAGTATAATAAGATGAGCAGAGACAGTAGTACGATGGCTGACGACAGTGGTCTGTCTTGGGGAAAGGTGGGTCGTCCCGCAAACGCATCTAACTCATTGGCATTTATGGAGATACGTCTTCGATCAATAGGTAAAGCTATTGATGAGGTAAAGACCAAGCGAGTCCGACTTGAACAACAGCTTAGGAATGGACATGTTCCTGAGTCCGAGTATGCCAGTTCCTTACTGAAACTAATTGTCGAGAGTAATAGTCTATCAAAGGAAAAAGAAGAAATCACTGAGCGAGTAAAACATCTGAAAAACAAGAGTTTAGCTCAGAGATGATTAACTTAGAGCAATAGCTCCTCATCCTTCTTCTTTTTCAATTACATTACCTGAGTAACGAACACTTTTTACCAAGCATTCTCCATTTCAAATTTGGTGATGGGAGTATGCTTGATCGATTTTTCGATGAGGCTCTAAAAGATTCGGTTGCTGCTAAGGGAACTGCACTTTTAGACTCAGGAAAGCACAAGGAAGGAATAGAGGAGCTCAAACGAGCTAGCAAGGATAATCCTGACAATTGGTATGTCTGGTTTGTACTAGGTTCAGGTTTAAGAATAAGGTCTGAAACTAGAGAGGAAGGAATTTCAGCTCTCAAGAGAGCTGCAGAACTTGAGAATGTAGACACTTTTTATAGTAACACTGCGAGTATTTCCGCTGTAGGAGCAATGCGACGCCTCGAGGAGGATACCGCTATCATAAGGGCTTTGAAATCAGAAGGTACACCTGCAAAATCTGGTTCCAAATGTAAACGATGTGGATGGGAAGATATTACAACATACAAATTTGGTTGGAGGAATTGGGTCTGTCTAGATTGTGTGTATGATTTGATGAGAGAGAGCCAAAGATAGTCGTATCTACTTCCCTAAATTCTTCATCCGAGAGAATCAAGAAAAGAAGTGAAAAGCTGCATTGGGGGCCGCTTGCCCCCGAATCAGCTGATAGTTCTAGATTGGTTCGAAGTCTTCTTTCGCAGCCCCACACATTGGGCAAACCCAATCATCGGGCAAATCCGCGAACTTAGTCCCAGCAGCAATACCGCTGTCTGGATCGCCAACGTCCTCATCATAGACCCATCCACATACCATACACTCGAATTGTGCCATTACAGTGTCACCGGTTTTTTCCTATCTTTTGCGGATTATTTATCCACGCGATGGTCATAGCTATAGTGGATAAAAGGCTTCGGATAGATGGGTGTTTGCGAAATGAACGGTGTTAAGTCGTTCACTCTTCCTCCTCGTATTCATCCTCAAGAGGTTCGGATTCTTCTACATCCTCCTCAGATTCTTCAGTGGTTTCCTCCTCAGGGACTAAAAGACTATCTTCCTCTTCGACTGTTTCATCAATCTCAGTCGGTTCTTCTTCAGAGAGAGGAGGTTCCTCTATCTCAGCAGTCGGTTCTTCCTCAGGAATAGGTTCCGCATCCTTTACAGCAGTCCTGGATCTGTAAAGGTATCGAAGGACCATGATAAATGCGATGAATGGGAACAATATCAGTTTAATGACATCTGACACTATACCCTGCATAGCTGGATCAGCAATTATTGCTGTGAAAACAGATTCTACAAACATGAATCCTGAAGCCATAAAGTAAGTCAGAGTTGCCGCAAACTCCCTTGAGAGTTTGAACCGCGTATCAATATCAGCTCTACTTGCGAGAGTTCTTCCAATCCCACTCATAGTGTAGAGGATAAATGCGACAGAGATACTAATGCTAATCAGGTCAAGGTTAGGATCGAATCCTTTCAGTACATTATAGATAAAGTAGGCAGAATACAGTGAGATGAAAAGGCCCAGTACTGAAACACCACTAGCAGTTGATTTGTTTCTCTCAGCAACAAGAATTAGTCCATTTAGAAAGTTGAAACCCGCTGCTAAGAGAGCACCGAGAACTGCCCATACAACTGGAATCCATGACGACTGTTGGAAGATAATGAGACTAACAACAACTGCTCCAGCGATGACCAGATAGTTGAAGATGTAAATGGCCCCAAACAGAATTCCTACTAGAAGAGACCTTTCTCCCATATCTACACTCTCTGCGAAACCAAGAGAGGTTCTTGTCGCAAAATATGATTGAAAGATAATCCATCCAAAGAATGCCACACCAACAAACACAATGATGAAGAGGCCGAATGTAAACCAGGCCATTCCAATCAGCACAAAGACGCTGATGACACCCCAAATGATTGTATAGATGAGTGATCTCATGTATGACTCATCACTAGCTACAAAGCGTGAGAGCCCCAAAAGACACATGAAGGATGCCAACATGAAATAGATTGGGAACACTCCTCCTGTGAACACTATTGGGTTAAGTACTGGAAAGGCGGCAACCAACCTTTCCCAGATAGTTATGATGAACGCTCCAATGAAGAAAATGAGGCTGAACCATCTCATTCTCTTGCTTTCAAAGAATAGTTTCAGACCTTCGATGAAGTTGGTAAGCATAGGTATCTCCAATATAGTATCCTCCTTTGACGCGATTTATCTGCGATATTATTCCTATTTATCTTTGAGCACATGAAGGATTTCTTCCTCGAGGGTCTCTTTGACAGTTGGTTTTTCAATTAGAGTTCCTGCAAGATTGCCTTCCGCATCGTAGAAGTTGAACCATGGAATTGCAGTCACCCCCCACTCATCAATTTCTGCAGGGGAAGGTGGAATCGCCCACTGGCGAGCTGGATCTAGAGGCGCAGTTTTGATTTTGCTGAAGACTAACACTTCCAACCCCAGTTGCTCTTCTATATGCAACATAACCGGCATCGCATTTCTACAATCCTTGCACCACGCGGCGCTAAAGACTACAACTGTGAGACCTTTGAGGGCTTCACGTAACTTGTCGACCACTTCAGGATTAAGTTTGTAATTATTGTATACTTCAAGGAATTTTTCCTTGTCATTGTCTTTAAGACTATCAATGTAATCCCGCACATTTGTTGTTCGGGTTCTTATCTCATTCAGGTCGACCATGAACATATTTCCGCAAGATTTCCCTCTAAAAGGCTTCGATAGATGCGTCTACATAAGTCTGATAAGCCACCATTGTCAATACGCTGATGTTCATCTTGGGACCGGTGAGCGTTGTGTCTGTTGAACTCTTTAAGACAATAATTGTTGGACCTCCAAATGTGGGTAAATCAAGTTTAGTAAGAAGATATCAAAACGATGAGTTTCGAGAGACACACACTGCGACAATTGCTGTTGAACTCAGTGTAGCAACCTTTGATTTTCCTGAAGGAAGAGTAGTATTGACCATTGCTGACATAGGTGGCCAAGAATCATTTGCGGGGCTTCGGAACCAGATCTACTCAGGAGCACATCACATAATCATGGTATATGATGTTACCAATCAAGCAACCTTCAAACGTATAACTGACCTCTACAATGCCCTTACTGAGAAGATTTGTATCCAACGGGAGGTCTTTCTTGGTGGGTCGCTTGTTGCAAATAAATCTGACATGATGGATATGGCTCAAGTTTCAACCCAAGACGGACAACTGTTAGCAGATTTGCTTACACTCAAGTTTTTTGAAACCTCTGCAAAGACTGGAAGGAATGTGAGTGAGCTATTTCACTATGCTGCTTCAGAGTCAAGACGTTTACGCCACGCAGTTTAGACTTCTAGCTATTGCGTTGCTGCTGTCATTCTGCAATCTTTAATTCTCATAGTTGGTATCATCGTAGGAGTTCTTACTTCCCACCAAAACACCTGTGTCCTGTCATTTCCGAGTGCGTCAATATTCGAAAGCATACGCATAGTATTGTCACTTATTCGCATGTTTTTGATAGGCTTCATTTCTTTCTTATCAACAAGAAACATTGCGTCTCGCGGGATTGTTGAGAACTCTCCTGTCTGCTGGTTCTGGAATCGAGTGTACCAATTACAGGTAACATAGATAGTTGGTCTTGAGACATCCAGAAGTTCATCGATTTTGTGTTCACCATTATCAAACACGACATTTGAGGGTGATGGCATTAGCATCTTCATTGCTCTACCAACAAGACTTGAGTTTCCAGTACTCTCTGTTTCGTACATTCGCGCTGTTGTTGTATTATGGAGAAATGATTTGAGAACACCTTTATCGAATACCTTTGTTGTTCTGGATGGTGTTCCTTCCCAATCAAAAGCTCTACTTGAGAGACCTCCTTCAATGAGAGGATCATCAGCAGCTGTAACAAACTCAGGAGCTACCTGTTCTCCCATTTTGTCCCCTAGAGGTGATGCTCCCATCAAGACTGCAAACGGATTTGCTAATCCTGGAATGTGACCTATCACATCTGCTGCAACCGTGGGTGACAGAATCAAGTCATACTTTCCTGGTACTCCTTGAACCGCTCCTATCGCTTGTTTTGAGAGGTTCCCTGCTTTGGTACCTGCAGCAACCATATCTTTCTCTGATTGCGATGGCTTGGTTCCACAGCTAAGACCTTGCCCTGAGTAATCAAGTTCATCTTGAAGTGCGCGAACATTGAGTTCGAAGAAAGTCTTTCTTCCGGAACCTTCAGGCCCCAAGCTCGACCTAAAGAAGTACTCGCGTTTGTCAAATCGTAGTGCCCCTGCGACGCGTTTCGCTCCTGCTTCAAGTGCACTATCAACAACAGAGTTTATGATTCCTGGTGCTTCTTCCACAAAAGAATCGAACTTATCATCAAAGTTTCCTTTCAGTGTTGGATATGATTGCTTAGTTTCTTCAATTCCAGCATAGAATTGAGAGTCTGGTAGAATCTTGCTGAACGATACAACATCTTCTACTGCTTCCCTAACATCTTCTTTTGTGGATACTGGTCTTTCGGTCGATCCAGTCTTTACACCCTTTACAACCACAAACAACTGAAGTTGAAGTTCTTCCCACCTCTTGCTAATATCAATTGCATTCTGAGAGAACCGTATTTGCGAGCCGCTTGATTTATTCACGCGAGCTATAATCGCATCAGTCTTATCTTGTCCAAATTCGACTGCAAAGTCCACTAGTTCTTTTACATTACTCATTAACCAACACCTCCTAGACGAATGTTTCTAAATCTCAACTCCCCTCCTCCCGCATAAACTGGTACACCTTGAGATGGGTCGCCTTTTCCGCATGTTCCAGGAAAATCAAAACCAAGGTTCTTTGATACAGCATCTAGGGCAGTTAAGAGCCCAACACTTGTTGTTTCCATCACAGGTCTTTTTACCATTGTATCTGTGATTTCACCATTTTTTATGAGATAGGCTTCTGATCCTGTGTATTTTGACTGGTAGCGTCTATCATCAATGTTCCATTCTTTAAAGCCCCTCATGTATACGCCCAGTTTTACATCTTCAACCAGTTCATCGAATGAATGGTTTCCAGCCTCAAAATAGGTGTTGGCCATTCTGATAATTGGTTCTCGATTATAAGCTGTTGATCGAGCCGCTGCATTTGACACGGTGCCAAATTTGGTACCAAACTCTCGATTTAGGAGCGGCTCATTGAGTATTCCATTCTTGATTAGAACTCGCTTTCTTGATTTGACACCTTCATCATCATAGAGATAAAATCCTGAAGTGTGCGGGACTGTTGGATCTTCGCACACTGTAACAACATCTGATCCAACTCTGGATTCGCCAATCTTGAGGTCTCTCCAGAAACTCTCTCCTGCCTGTGCACCTTCTCTTCCTCTTATTCTGTCGCCTTCACTGGGATGTCCTACATTTTCGTGAGCAATGATACCTGCAACTTCACGTCCTACTACCATGTCGATAGGTTGTTTGAGAAGATCTTCAATCTTAACAGCATTTGCAGCTGCCAATTTTAACCTGTTAACCTCATCTCCAACTCTCTCAACCAGTTTGGTGTCCTTAATTCTCTCCCAACCACCTGCAAGTGTCAGGTCAAGATATTTCTGTTCTGATCCACCTTCTGCTTTCGCAGTTAACATTGAGTACATAAGTAGGTATGAAAGTTGGCTCTCGATTTGGGTTCCTTCATTTGTCACTAGATATTTGTCCATAACTTTTGGACTAATCATGAATGAAAAAGCTGCCAGACCTTCCATCTGGTTGTTTACTTCAGTTGATAATTGCATTAGTGTATCCATATCAACATCATTTAGTCCTTCCTTTGCTTCCATCTTCCACTTGGTTTTATTAGAAACTGGATCCCCAAGATCAATCGGTTCTTTCCTCTTGGCATTCTTTGCCATTTTGAATGCAACTGAGATTGATTCCATTGCGAGATTCTTTTCTAATCTGTCAAAAGAAGCAAATCCCATATTGCCATCGACAAGAATACGCACACCGATTCCCGTGGATGGTGAAAATCCTCCTGAGACTGGTTGGCCATTTCTGAAAGCGAGACCTCTTGTCGTATCTTTGACATATCTTGCTTCAACATAGCTTGCACCGAGTTTTTGCCCATAATCAACACAAAAATCAGCCAGATCTATCCCATTTTTCACATTGGACACCACATTTACAAAATCTATACCTAAAGATAAAGACTCTGAATGAAGAAGCCATACCGTATAGTTCAAAAAACCTTGGCTCCAACAACACTTTGAGGCTTGGCTGATGATTGAGGAAATAAATCGAAAAAAGTGGATGGCAATCTATTCGTTTTTGATAATGGACTTTGTCCAGATACTCTTGGTTTCAGTATTATACGTCGGACATCCTGTCTTTGTCTTAGGCTTTGACTTCTCGCATTCTAATCCCCTTATTTCTCTATCACTCTTTGTGGGAATTAGCATGATGCAAATTGCCATGCTTTACATTACAGCATCATCCATGCTTCGTCAACCAGATTTGATAAAACTATATCCCGATTTCAATCAAGATACTGAGTGGAAAAGTCGGTACTCTCGCGATAACATAGTCAAATGGATTCAAGACCTAGCCAATCAGAGTAATGTAAAGGTGGATCGGATCTATATTATGAATTCACCACTCCCGAATGCGTTTACATTCAACCTTCCCTTTTTCGGTTCTATTGTTGTTGTGCATTCTAATACTCTGGAGGTATTGAATGAGGAGGAAGTAAAAGCAATTATCGCTCATGAGCTCGGACATATTGTCAACCGAGATTCATTAGTTCAGATATTCACTCGGATGCCTTCCTTCTTCATTGATCTCATCTATCTTTACATCTATGTACTCCTTGTTGTAGGTGTTGCAAGTGCTGCATTTCTTGATGGCGACTTCGTTTTAGCAGGTATCCGCCTCTTAGTTCTTGGTGGATTTTTCTTGTTGTCCAGAATCTTGGCAACAATCTCCCAGCTGTTTATGCGAAAAGCATCTCGTTATGCAGAACTGATGAGTGATTATCATGCTGCATCTGTTCTCGGTCACGAACCAACAATAAATGCACTCATCCGGTTGGGTCAACGTGTAGAAGCAATAACTGTCTTGATTGAGGAAGTTCGATGGCTTGAGTCTTTGAATCCAGAACGTGGCGGTAGGATAACAAATGCAGAACTTATGCAGATCATCACCCACTATCCTCTTGATGGTATAGATGAGAAAAACGCAAAGGCAGTTGCACCTGGTGTCTTCTTATCTACAAAACTAAAGAATATGAGAGAAGTCTATGGAGTCGATATGACCGATGAACAAATTCAGGTTGCTGTTAATTCTGCCATTCCTCATTTACAGAAGAAACGTGATGACGAAAAACCAGTTTCAGAAACACCTAAGGAAAAGCAAATTATTGACTGGAGGAATGTCGACTATGACAAAGATCGACGTCTATCCACAGATGAGCTAGCAGATCTCCTAAAGATACTCAGAGAAAATCCTAAAAAAATGCTCTTTGACCGTGAGGTCGGTGTAAATCTCCTTACACTTGATCATCCTGATTTTCGAAGTCGCGTCCTCTTTGTTGCTGATGAATTTGGTCTGTAGCAGAGATACTAATCATACCAGTCTG
>JBHLRT010000039.1:0-8945 GCA_048882305.1 Candidatus Thorarchaeota archaeon | reverse complement strand
CAACTTCAGCAATGATACCGATACCTCCAGCTATCTCAATCGCCTTTGCTTGAGCCCCACTCATCCCTCCAAGACCGGAAGTAAGGAATACCTTTCCACTAAGATCACCATCATCCGGGATTCCAAGGTATAGCCTTCCTGCATTCAAGAGTGTGATGTAAGTCCCATGGACTATTCCTTGAGGTCCGATGTACATCCAACCTCCTGCTGTCATCTGGCCATAATTAGCTACACCCATCGCTGCCGCTTGATGGAATCCTTCTGGTGTATCGAACATACCTACCATGAGACCATTGGTTGTGATAGCTCGAGGCGCGTTTTTGTGTGACGGAAATAGTCCTACTGGATGACCTGAGGCGACAACAAGTGTTTGCTCATCACTCATGGCTTCGAGATACTTCCTAATCAGTTGATATTGCATCCAGTTCTGGCAGACTTGCCCCGATTCACCGTATGTGACGAGTTCGTAAGGATACAGAGCTACATCAAAGTCGAGATTATTATCAATCATCAGTTGCAATGCTCGAGCTTCGAGAATTCCTCTGTACTCGTCTATTGGTTTTGCTTTAATAGAACCAGAAGGACGATATCGGTAACCGTAGATACGACCCTTAGTCATGAGTTCATCCAGAAATTCAGGTGCAATCTTTTCGTGGAGATTCGCAGGTACATATCTTAGTGCATTCTTAACAGCAGTAACAGTTTCAGATGACGTAAGGTCAAATCCTCTATTTGGAGCCCGTCTATACTGTGAATCAAAGACGGGGTCAGGAGGTAGTTCTGAAGAGAGTTTAATGGTCAAAGCTCTGGAAATATCGAAACTCATGAAAACACATCCAGTTAGCATCCCTTCTTATGGCTAAATCCTACATAAACGAGTCGGCCATTTCGATGATTTGTAATCATGCGATTTCAATATAGGAAGATATCTTCTTGAAACCAGGCGGCCGTTCGTCAGTTGGTTTGTCATCTTCTATGAATAGCTTAGCACTCGTTGGAAGTGATAGGATTTCTAGATCAGAACAATCCAAGAGGGGTGTAAGATTCAAGGATTCAATTGGATTTTTGGAAAGGAATAATCTCTTGAGTGATTTACAGGAGGATAATGGTGTAAGATCAATCTCAGATAGACGGTTCTCTGCTACAGAGAGTGTCTGCAAACCAGTGCATCCGGACAAGCTGCTCAAGTCTATTGAGTCTAGATTATTATTCACAAAACTGAGATTTTGGAGATTTGTTAGGTTTCCTAAAGGTTTCAAGTCAACAGCAGGCATAGAATTCCACCCCAGCCAGAGCTTTCTCAAATCTGAACAGCTGGCAAGAGGTGTAAGATCAATTGAATAAATCTGATTACTTGAGATTAACAGGTTCTTTAGATTCGTACACTTTTCAAGACCTTTGAGATTAATTCGTTCGATCTTGTTCTTTGTAAGATTAAGGGTAGTGAGTTTCGTCAATGATGAGAATAGTGAACAGTCCAAAGATGTAATCTGTGTGGACTCTAGTCCGAGAAAACGTAGTTCTTTCAGTGAAGACAGCTTAGCTAAATTTGTAGCGCTGAGATTGTTCCCATACAGGTCTAATCTCTGAAGATTCGATGGCAAACTGGAGAGGTCGATTGATGGTAGACGATTCAGGGACAGGTCAAGCGCAAGGAGTTGTTTGCACTTTGAGAGTGGTCGTAAGTCAAGAATCTGTGAAGCATTACTTCGCAAATTCAGTGACAATAGATTTGGTATTGATTCAAGAGGACTCAAGTCTACTCCCCTTATGAGCCTGTTACTTCTCAGATTTAGAACCCTCAGTTCAGGATGTCCCTTCAATGGCTTCAAATCAACAGTTTCAAAGTCGTTGTACCATAAAATCAAAACTCTGAGGTTCTTGGTATCCTTGAAGGGATTAAGATCAATTGATGCGTTATGGGTGTTGAATGAAAGGTTGACAACCCGGAGGTCTTTCATTGACTTCACTTCTGATAGATTAATCCTAGTTATGCGTCGTTTTGATAGAATTATACCTTGAGTATCAGAGGCGTATGACTCTTGTTCTGTACGACCGTCTTCTGTTGTGAATGATATTTTTACTTCTGCCATTTCCAACACCTCCTATTTGATTTTGAATCCTTCATTACTTTCACAGAATCTCAACAAGGACTCAGCAATATCCCAGCTAAATCCATAGTTCCCAAAGCCGCCAGGGTCAAGCTGTTGAATAGGAACGCCTCCAAAAAGAACGCCAAAGTCTTTTGTCTGAGCTTCAAACTCTATTCGCCGGGGTTTTTCCCTAACAAGTTTAGTCAATGTTTCAATAATAGCTTCATGTTTTGCTCCATCGATTACATAACCTTCATTGACATGTCCTTTTTCTCTATCATGTTGTGTCAGCGCGGGTGTGTAGTTGCAAACAATATGCCACAGAGGTCTCCAGCCCCATACATTGATTGACAAAAATTTACCTTGTTCATTATGTGGTCTGATTCCATCCAAATCAAAGCCCATTTGACCGCCTCCAGCAATTGAGATATACTAGAACCACATCTTAAGTCTCTCGAATTATGAGAAAGGTCTTATATTGCAGCTATGTCAAAAGAAATTGAAGGGGAGTATATGGTCGAAAGAAAATCTGGTTCTTTTTCATTTAGAGTCACCATTGAAGATGCACAAGAACGTGTCAAGAAAAATCCAGAGTCACACATGGCTCAAGGTTTGCTAGGAGAACTGCTTTATCAAGCGCAAAGATACACGGAGGCGATTGACCACCTACAAAAAGGAGCTGAGTTACTTCAGAAGGAAATTGACAGTGGTGCGGATGCACCAATTCCAGGGTATGCCGCCTCACTGTCTCAGGAGATGGCTACAAAAATATTGCACAGCCTCCACATGATGAGAGGTGATGCATATCTAAGACTGAATAGATTTGCAGATGCGAGAAAGGCCTTTGAACAAGCAGCGAAGATTCTTGCTGAAGATTCCGACACATGGAATCTGCTTGGAGTGGCTCAGGCAAATTCAGGAGGAATCGAAGATGCTCTGAAGTCCTTTCGCGATGCAGTTAGATACAACCCCGCTCGACAGGACCTCTGGGACAACTTACAGAAGGCATATCGGCAGTTGAGGAGACCTGAATCGGAAGAGATTACACCAGTACTAATGAGTAAGAGGGATATTGAACTCGATTTGGCTTTACTCGCAGAGCTGTATATGGGAGGGAGTGATTATGACAAAGCTTCGAAGGTTCTTGATCAACTATTTGAATGGAAGAAAGATGATATTAGAGCACTCATTCCCTTAGCGAAACTCAAATTCATTGAAGGGGATACAAAAGAGTCAATCCGAATTCTAGAAGATATTGTCAAACGTGAAAAAAATAATGAAGACGCCTTGTGGGAGCTTAGTAGATTATATTGTATAGAGGGAGAGAAGAATAAGTCAGAGAAGAATCTTGATTCTCTATTAAAATTAAACTCGGGGCATCCGAATGCTAATGTGCTCAGGAATTATATGCAGAAACAAGGAGCTGCTGCAAAGCAGACTTTTGGAGTGCTGAATGTCAAAGATAGAACAACAGAGGATGAGGATGGGAAAAGATTGCAAATGACTGAGTATCTCATGTATCCTGTCCTTACGCTTCCGTTAGGTTCCACAATAGAGGACGTAACGCATGCGCTTGTTAGGGGCGATGTGAGTCGATTCACATCGGATGAATACCTCAAGGCTGTGAGCACATATACATCAAATACAGATAGAGGTATTTCGATAACTACTAGTGGACTACAAACAAAAGCATGGGAGTTCAAGTATTATGAACCAGGTTCATTGAGTGGTAGTTTCATGGAAACCGGTCCTGGGAGGGGAATACGTCCATCGGGACACAAATCTGAGATAGTTGTGAGCGGAGATGTGATTTTATTGGGATCGGAAATGGATATGATTCAGAGAATGCAAGTAGCACTGATTTATTCAGTTGTCAAGCGTCAAGCTGACGAAAAAATCGCCAATTGGCCTTATCGATCATAGACAATAAGATGTTGGCATTCTATACAATTGGCGGGATTAGTGATTTGAATAGACTATCTTGAGGAAAATCATCAATATCTATGAATGCAGTCCATAGACCATCTCGAGACATAACACTTAGAGAGAATCCAGCGTTATCAAGGCGCAATAGATATTCCAGATGCAAAATTAGACTTTGGACAAAGTTCCTTACATCTTCTCCAGACTGAGGATTCTTTTCAGAAGGAAGAGAAACCTCAACTTCAATCCTCCATTTACCTGTGGATTCGGAATCATAAACAGTAAGAATCCGGACCCAGTCATTCTGGCATAGTACAGTAATGGATTCTTCACTCATATCAGGAATGGGATTGGCAAGTGCGCGTTCACACTTTGACTTCAATTCAGAGTAAGATAGCATTGTCAAAGCAACTCCGATGATACTTCATTTCATTGTCAAACCATATCTGGCGAAGACAGCTCTAGCCTTCTCTTGATTTACAACATACAAAGTGCAACGCATATCACCAAGATTAGGTACTTTCTGACATATCGCCTTGTCAACTAATCGATCCAGAGCGAATGTAACTGTTCGAAGAGGAACATTTGCTTCTTTGCTGATTGCCCGTGGCGGTAATGGACCTCTTCTAGTAAGACATTGTAGAACACGCAAAGCGCTCTTGGGTAATCTGATAGAAGGATGCAATAGTTTCACCAATATGAAAACAAACAACAGAATGGTTTTGTATTCATGTCACGTCCTATGTTCAGAAACAGACAAGAATCCTCATGCTGTATCGTGGTTTTCTGAACAGATAGCTTCGGAAAATGGCTGAAGACACTGCGTTTTTTAGATAAAGATAGTTTCCGAAAATTAGTCTATCAGATGCATAAATTGATGTAAATCGCCGAAACGACAAATAAGGGATATATGGAATTCGCTAAAAGAAACTCCTTCGTGGATATAGACTGAGGTTACTAACTAATGAGTAGCGTTTGGACCAAAGCAAGAAAGAATACACCTGAGATTGATTGTGGTCTCTGTGGATTCACGACTTGTGGTGCTTACGCAAGGTCAGTCATCATAGGAAAAGCTGAGATATCAGTATGTCCTATTCTAAGATTGTATCAATACAATGAGTGTCGTGAAAATCTCGAGGTAGTTTTAAGTGAAGCAAAAAACACTGAGAGACCAGCCCCAGAGCAACCAGAGGGAGGAGTCATACTTTCAAAACCTTGTATGGATGCTCCAAATCTATTGATGGCAGAGATGAGGATCTTCAATGGCGTGACACCAGGCGAACCAATGAAGTATGGAGTGCTTGATCCTGTAATACTCTGTTGGTTGTTAGACTGCATTTCAACTAGATATCAAGACATGAGATGCAGCAAAGAGCTTGCCTATGCGTGGGGAGATATGGAAGAAATCAAAGTCCATATACTCAGAGATGGCAGAGTAAGGATGCGTAGAGCAAGGGGATCTGAGCACGCACTCGGTTCTTTCAAAATTATAGAACGAACAGTGATTGGGGCAGTAATCTGTAATTGCTGCGGCCGAGACCTGTTCACAGTCTTAATGGGTTTAGCTAAACCATCTGATTCAACTCACACTGTTTTGAATGCTGGAAGTACATTATCAATCAATCAAGATATGATTGACTGGACACTCAAAAAAGATGAGGCAAAAACAAAGCCAATATCTCAGATGCTTGACTTGATTGATGAAATCTACTCAGATTTGAGGATGCAACTCGATCTCATGATTTCGGAGAATAATCTCGATGAAGATTTGCTTGATATTAGACAAAAAATATGCAAAATTATCAGTTTGATGGTTGAGTCAATGGATGAAGAAATGGATATTATATTTCTAAGAGGCTTATCGCTTGCTTTCTTCTTCAGTAATGCAATGAGTGGTTTAAAAGCGTTGCAGGAAATCTTGACAGAGAAGCAATCAAATGCTGAGATTGTTACCAATTTGCTACGCGCTGCACGACAAGTTTCTCTCCAGAATTTCAAGGATAAATCCATGGATGATAACGAACTTCTGATCTTTGCTCATTGTGCACGGGTTGAAAATGCAATAAATCTCCATTACAAATGGATGAAAGACTGATTCAAGCTAGCTTTCTCCATGCAAGTGGGGAGATACTTGACACATAAGGTGTGTTTTTGTATTTATCCAATAGAGTCTTTGCCTGCTCAATATTAACATGGTACGTGGGACGACGCATATCAAGCAAATTTGGAATTCTACGCAGAATCTTCTCGCTCACCAGTTTCTTCAATGCAAAGCTCACTGTGCGTGGAGCCATGTCTAGTTTGACACTGAGCTCCTTTGGGCACATTGGTCCCTCACAGATCAATGTACTTAGAATTGCAAATGTGCTTCGGGGTGTTCTGCCAGCTTTTATTGACAACTCTTTCAATCCACCTGCATCTTTTCACTAACATACGACATATCTGGATAGAATATCTATTTGCGTGAAAAGGGAGGTTTTGAAATCTACATGAAACAGACGCTTGCCAGCTCAAAAACGAAGCATCCATTGCGGATTTGAGACCTTTATCTATAACTAGACTTGTTGGTTTTCAGATTTCTAGATTCTCCTTCGATAACTTTCGCACTGAACCATCTGCGCAGCCTATGTAGATGGATTTCTTATCAGAGGTCATGACATCGATTCGTAACACGTCAGGATTGATACATAGAACTTGATCCCAACTTTTCTTTGAGTAAATTCGAAGCGTTGAGTCATCTGAAACTGAGTAGACAAAATGATTGTCTATAGCGATTGCGTTGATGTTATCTGTATGACCTTCGAGTACCGCAATACAGCTCCAATCATTCTTGTCCCAAACACGGACTGCACTCTCAAATTCAGGAGGACGCGGCGAACCAGGACCACCCCACCATAATTCTCCGGAACCTGAATAGAGGTATTTCTCATCGGTAGTTAGGGAAAGAACATTAGCATCATGCCCTTCGAGGGAGGTTATTTGGTTAAGGTCATCACGTGCAAAGACATTGATACAGTCATCAATTCCTCCTGCAAAGATGTACTTATCATCAATTGCGAGCGAGAGAATGAAATGTCTCTGACCACTCACAGAACCAGCTTCTCTCCAATCTTTTTTATCCCAGATGAATACTTTGGAATCACCTGAACCTGAATATAGATAGTCATCATCTGAAGCAAATACGAAGACAGTGCCCAGAGGTCCTTCGATGGTCTTTATCAAACTAAGAGTTGACTTGTCATAAATCCTGATACTGCAATCGTTCCAAGTTGTCCCTCCATACACATATTGTTTGTCAGCAAAAAGTGAATTCAGGTAAGTACTACTGTGACTTGGGACTTGTTTGAAGGCCTCGAAACTTGGTTTCTCCCACGCAGTGATCATCCCATTAATGTATGAGCAATAAAGATGTAGGTCATCATTTGCCAGTGCGGTTATTGAAGAGCGGGAGGCAGGAGTGCCAATTGTATGGAGAGAAGTCTTGTGTTTAGTTATGGGTCATCCCCAACAGAGGTGAAACGAGTTTGGTATTTACATCTTGTCAGAGTTGCGAACACCAACTAGATGGCGACCAAAGTACTGCTTTCGATTGTCCAACCTAATTCTTTTGCAGTTTTCATTGCTTCACTGGACTCTGAGTATTTTCCAAGAATCCAGAGGAGAACACGTAAATTGTTCCAGAGATTGGGATCCTTCTTATTGGCTTTTATCTCAGTCTGGACCTGTTTCACCATTTTCTTGTATTGCTTCTTCTCAGCACGTCTTTGCTCATCTGCGTTCTTTAGTACGTCTTGTATCTGTTCACTAAGAATGCCTATTGGATGTCCAATGAACTCTTCAGGTCTATCACGCATGAATTCATTGATAACAGATTTAGGAGTGTCCTTTACTCGCCAGAGTTCTCCTGTGACTAATTGATTCTCATAATCGTGCTGCATAAACTGCATCAGTTCTTGCAAATTTTGAGTAACAATATGGTCATCACCTAGGGTTTTTTTACACCAGTCTAGCTCTCGGTATACAAGCTCTGACCCAACACAATAGAGGACGCTTGGAGTGGCATCTATTTTCTTCAAATCATTCATGAGGTCCTTAATTGTGTATAATTTCCTCTTTGGTAATTTCGAAGACACTTTAAATCACCCACCGATGACAGCTAGGTAAATGTCAATTTTATAGATAAATTAACTCAGCGTGTAGCTTCTCATGTAAAGAGTAAATTTCAATCACCAATTCGCTCCACATATTTCTCAATATCGAATTTCCGTCTGAGACCGTTTTCGTTCATATACCTTACTTTGCCAAAAATTTCTCGTTCTTTCCAAGCCCTATCATGTTTTCCAAAACACCAAGCAACACCTGCGTAGCCATTTGGGTTTCTACCATCAAGTTCGTACTTGTCATTGAGTGTGATGCAGATAGTGTATGCTTCTTCAGGAGAGTCTGTCCACTCTAGAATCTTCTTTCCCCAGTACATTCGCATATAGCCATGCATCTTTCCAAATCGTGTCATTTCTTTTTGTGCAGCATTCCAATACGGATCATGAGTTTCAGCACGTTCCAATTCACTATATGAATAAACATATTCTCTAGGATCCAAAGCATGAAGGTCGAGTGTTTCCTTTGCCCATTTCGGAAGACATTCGATGTTGTCATAATTACTGTTGAAAAACACAAAATTCATACTTAACTCTCGTCTAACAATGAGTTCCTCAAGATATGACTCAGAACCAGGGCTGTTTGTTTTCAATACTTCAATAGCGATTTCTATGGGAGAGATTTGACCAAAGTGAAGATACGGACTCATGTTAGAGAGACGATCATTAGAGGGGTCATTACGTTGCGTTCCGAAGACATCTAAATCAAATCGGATAAACTTCTCCAAGGTCTCTCGAGCGGCTTTTGTTCCACCTTGAAACCGAATTACCT
>JBHLRT010000038.1:0-8959 GCA_048882305.1 Candidatus Thorarchaeota archaeon | reverse complement strand
GTTCAGGTACTTCTGGTTCGTAGAATGCCTCAGATGAGAATATTTCTTCTTCCTCTTCTTCTTCTTCCTCCTCCTCCTCCTCTTCATCCATATCTTGTAACTTGAATTCAGCTACAAGTTTACCCTCCTCTATTTTTTCTAGAAGCATCCTAAACATTCTTTCAACAACAATACTTCGTCCTTTTGCTTCGAACTCTATATTGCCAATTTCAAACTCAACTTCACAGTAGTCGGACTTCTTACCTTTCTTCTTGCCCGTGTCAGTATCGACAGTTTCTTCCTCTGACATGATTTTCAACCTGTTTCTTCGTTAAACCTCACTCCTAATAAACCGTATAGATAGTCCGAAGCATTTTAGTGCAGAATTGTAAATCTAACATGATGTCGAGGTGGTTCACCTGCCATCACATTTAGTCGTTGATTTCACAAAATGCACTGGTTGTAGAATTTGCGAACTTGCGTGTACTGCAAAAAACGAAGGTCGATTTCAACCTAGCCTAGCAAGACTGAAGGTTGTTCGCTATGATGACTTGGGTATTGACATCCCCAATGTCTGTGGTCCATGTGAAACTGCGCCTTGTGTAGACATCTGCCCCGTATATGCAATACGAAGAGATCCAATCACAAAAATGACCTACCTAAATGATGACAAGTGCATTCTATGCAAATCCTGTGTAGGTGCATGTGTTAATGGGGTAATACTGCTTGATACAGAGAGAATGAAAATTATCAAGTGTGACCATTGCGGTGGCGACCCGGAATGTGCCAAAGTCTGTCCGACTGGAGCAATTACCTATAAGGATATGTCAGTGGCTCCGTCTATAGACCGACACGGAAAGATTGCTAGCTATCTAAAAGAAATAGATCGTACAGCCCAGGAATCCAGTGGAGCTGAGTGAAGTGACAGCTGGCGGATACAAGGGTAAAATTCTGAGGGTTAATCTTACAGGTAACAAGTTCATTGTAGATCCCCTCCCAAAGGAATGGATTAAGGACTACATTGGCGGGGATGGTTTTGGTCTAAAGATATTATATGAAGAAGTTCCAGGTGGCACCGAACCACTCGGTGAACATAACAAACTCATTGTTGGAACCGGACCCATCACAGGCACAATGTGGCCCATGAGTGGAAGGACCGTATTCATATCTAAGGCACCTTTGACCGGAATTTGGGGAGAAAGCCATGTTGGCGGCTTTTTGGGTCCTGAACTTAAGTATGCAGGATACGATATGTTAGTGGTCGAGGGAAAAGCAGAACGACCTGTCTACATCCATATTGAAGATGACCATCTTGAGCTTAGAGATGCATCAACACTTTGGGGAACTACAACTGATTTGACTACAATCAATATCAAGAAGATGCATCACGACCCAGATATTCAAGTTGCCGCAATTGGACCTGCTGGCGAACGGCTGGTTCGTTTCTCTTCTGTGATAGTCAATCACGCTCGAGCTGCAGGACGAACCGGTATGGGCGCGGTTCTAGGTTCGAAAAATGTCAAAGCCATTTCAATCAGAGGTCATGGCGGAGTTGATGTATATGACAATGAAGCCTTCGTTGACCTTGCGAAGAAAGCACATGCACGCGTGCGTACGAATCCTCAAGCAAAGGAAATGGGTAAATGGGGCACTTGGGTTTTAACTTCGGTCAAACAGGAGATTGGTGAGCTTCCAACCTATAACCATCGGACAGGAGTCTTTCCCGGTTATGAGAAACTAACGGGCGATTACATACGTCCCCGATTCACAATTTCTGATCGAGCTTGTTTTGGTTGCAGTCTTGGATGTAAAAAGGTGAACTATATTCGTACTGGCCCATTTGCTGGTACACTTGAAGAAGGACCTGAGTATGAGGGCTTGATGGCATTTGGAAGCTCGTTAGGCATTGATGATTATGCTACAACACTGAAGGCTAATCAAATCTGTAATCAATATGGCATGGATATCATCTCTGCAGGTGCCACTATTGGTTTCGCAATCGAGGCTTTTGAGAATGGTCTAATAACTGAGAAGGATACTCACGGTCTCAAGCTTGAATGGGGTAATCCAGAACAAGCAATTCATCTCTTACAGATGATTGCAGATCGTGACGACTTTGGTAATCTACTTGCTGAGGGAAGTAAACGAGCCGCAGAAAAGATTGGGAAAGGTTCTGAAAAATACGCTATTCATGTTAAGGGAATGGAAGTTTCTGGACAAGACGGTCGGACTCATCGAAGTATCGGACTTGGTCATGCCACAGGCGCGAGAGGCGCTGATCACCTCCGAAGCCTTGTTGTCGTCGATCAGTTAGGCTATGAGGATGTTGCTGCAAAACGATGGGGCGAAGACAAACTCCCTGAGATTATCGACCCCTACACAGAGAAGTATAAAGCAACTGCAGTATTTGAAAGTGAGAACTCTTATGCTATTCGTGATACATTGATTGTTTGTTGGTACTCTGTTTCATGGCCTCCCATTTTCTGGATGGAAGATTTCGCTGAAGTGCTACCCCTTGCTACCGGTGAGAAGCACTTGGGCAAAGTTGAGAACTTAGTGGAGATTGCGGAACGTCAGGTTACTCTAAAACGTTTGTTCAATAGTCGTGAAGGAATCACTCGCAAGGAGGATAATCTCCCGGACCGGTTTACAAAAGAACCAATGCCAGAGGGACCTGGCAAAGGACAGATTGTTCATTTAGATCCGATGCTGGATGATTATTATACCTTGAGAGGATGGGATCTAAAAACAGGTTTGCCAACAGACGCGACAATTAAAAGACTCTCATTGGAGTGGACAAAAGCCCACTCCTAAATGAGTTACATTCGAACATAGTCTACCCGGTGTGGGTTACCGCATGATGGGCAGGCATATTGATCGGGACCAATCCAATCGATTTGCTCCCATGTCATTGGCGCGGAGCAATGAGTACACCTATCTTTGATTACCGGTTTGACAAACACAGTTCCAGCTCCATTTCCAGCGACAGCATGCATGTCCTGTGTAGTTTCCTGAGCTACGGGCGTAGGCGCTACGGTCGCTGAATCACTAATCATATACTGTGTTAATGGGTGATGCGGTGTGATATAGCTAAATGGACGAACGAGCCAATCGAGATGTTCTTTTGAAATTGAACTCCATGCTCTAGACTGCCATACGCTAAGAAGGTGGTCTTGCCTTGGAACTCTGCCCCGAATCCTGAATTTTCCTGAAGTGGCTTTTAATTTGAGTTCGTTCTTCCTCGCTTCAAATGTTTCAACCATATGAAGTGGGAAGATGAACATCTTCTTGGCGTTTGTATCATATTGGTACAAGCGATAGTTTGTAAGAATGAAACCATCCGGAGCATAGGTATAGACTTCCTCTCCTTTCAGCCAAGCAAAGGTTTGGTAGAAGTGTCTAGAAAATGGTCTATGGAATCCAACTGAAATCCAGCGATTGTATGGATGCTCTGGATGTACAAATGGAACACCGCTGACCTCGCAGATTTTCCGCTGACTTCCTACGCGAAGGTTATCATATTCTCGGAGTCCTAAGGCAGATCGCATTTCTTCTCTCCTTGGCATCGCTCCCATAAGATTGACAATTCCGTTAACAACTTTGCACATCGCAGAATTCGGAGTCAATTTGTACTCCTTTATGATGTGTAATGGTATACTTACGCTGCTCCGTGATCCCCTGTCAAGCTGAATCCATCTATAGTTTGTCAAGATATATTCCGAATGTTGGCTGAGAACACGTTCATTTTCTATTGGGATATATACTAATGATGACACAGTAATTTACACCAGCTAATTGTGTGGTCTGGATGTAGATGAAACCCAACCTTGCCAATTAAACCTTAGCCGTAGGTGTTAATTTAGTCTGTTATTGCATCGGTCTTATTGCTGATTGTCTTGGTATAGATACATAGAGAATGTCTTCATACCCAAGAACTCCATATCCACTAGGATTTTCCAATCTGACATGGTCGTCATAAACTTCTTGGACTTTGACATTCGGTATTTTAGCAAGTGTATCTTTTTGTTGATATCTCAAGTATACTGTAAATGATTGTCCGGTAGTTTTCAAGTCTTGAAAGATGCTCCTCCAGTCTGGCACTCAGGTTTCCTCCTGTATATGACATTTGGATTCCGTGGCCATTTAATACTTATTGCTTAGGAGTTTTGCACTACAATATTCCATCATTAGTGAAATTCGGTTGAAGATCTAGTCCTTGAAAGATCTGATAAAGTGAATCTCGGATGGGGTCATCTCCATGATACTGAAAGATATGGGCAACACAACCTCTCTGGCAATCAGATGACCCAAATCCTCCTAGACCCGAACTATAATTCGGATGATTTGAGATTGCCTGAGCAATATCGCATTCAATGCAGTGTTCACTTTCAGCCCATATTGCTTCCACCAATTCAGTTCCAATGTCTAGAAGATAATCAATATGCCAATAGATTGTTTTCTCTTTCCTGAAATGTCTATGTAATCTATTCTCAAGGCTCGTGGAACCATTTCCCATCGCTGAACCAACATATATCCAAACTCCTGGTTCAAACGTGAAATGTCGTAGTGATTTTATTTTCACGGTTACAGCTTTATCGACTTGAATTATTAGTGCATAAGCGCCTTTCATCAAATAACCTCTGTTGGCGTTCAAAGTGGAGCATCCGATTCGGTGTTAATTGTTTAGGTCCGCACATAGACGATATTGTCATAAGTGTTGGAATACCACCATCACAAGACCAATGGCATCAGCAGAAATTATACCTGGGATTCATAGTGTGCAAGGTAAATTTGCAGGCGAGTTTGGCTTCATCGCTAGTTATTTAGTTATAGATGAGAATGAAATTCTTGTTATTGACCCTGGAACTGCTGGAGACCCAGGTGACCGAATAGTAAAAGCGATAAAAAATCTAGGATTTGATCCAAAGAGTGACGTCATTGGAATTTTGTGTACACATGGTCATCCTGACCATTCTGCAGGAGCTGGACATCTCAAAAAGGCAACCAATGCTCCTGTTATGATACACGGGGATGATGCAGAGCTCTTGGAAACACCAGCTGCATTTCTGAATAAACGGCTTATAATGGATCGAGCTGAACGTTTCTCAATGAAATTAGACAAAGGCCCTCTACGTATCAACTATCGAGGAATTGAAGCTGATGAGATAATTTCAAACGGGCAAAGTATCTCAGTTGGAGATACCACTCTCAAAACCATTCATACTGGTGGTCATTCTGCTGGTCATTGCGTCTTCTATGACCTCGAACGAAAGGCTCTTTTCACTGGAGATGAAGTAAACAATTTTCCAAATGATCCTCGTAAGTTCTATGTTGACAATACTGGTAGTATCACAGCAAAGCTGACTGCTCTTGAGACTCTATCCAAACTAGGGGCTGATTATTTATTTCCAGCACATGACACTCCACATCTTTTTGGAGATGCACGTCTTCAATTCGAAGCTGTAAGGGACGGTGTCGTTCATCTCCAAGACACGTTGCTGACTTTATTGAGTGCCAGAGGCGACGCTGACATTGAGCAATTCGTATTTGATATTAAACAAACAAGAAGTGTGCCTATTCCTCAAAGTTATGATTCTCTTTTGACAACAACTATACATGTCACACTTCTAGGTTTGAAAGAGGCTGGCTTAGTTCGCGAGCTAGGTAGTGGAGTTTGGACACATGTTGGATAGCTGCTCGAGCTAGATTCAAAAGATGCTGTTATTGATTTCATACGTTTCTTCAGTTTCACGTGAATGAAGGAGAATCTTACCATGTCTGGTGGAAGAGATGAACTAGCACCTAGTACCGTCGAAGCTATTCGAATGGCATCTGCATCGGTTTTGGGAACTTCGACAGGTCTTGGATACCCCATTGGAAGTGCTATCGGTGTCGGAAGCATGTTGGAGCAGCATTCAGAAACTGTATCCATGAATATTGTACCTGCGATTTTCAGTATTCGAGACACCTTGATGACCTCAGAAGGTCTAGAGCTTCTCTCCATAGAATGGGAACTTGATAGAACTCCGGGACCTGATGTTCTCCCTGAACAACTCGTTGTTGCTGGTGGTTCTGAAGGAGGAGTTGGGTCTCATGTTTGTGTTCTGAGTTGGGAAAAAGGAGTTGTTGATCCATTCAAGATTGATAATTACATGAAAGTTCTGTCGAAAAAGATTGCAGACATAGAAAGTGCTGTCATCAATAATGAATTGAACTATGAGGAGGAAGGTCTCTCGGTCATGAATAAATTCGCAGACCGATTAAACAGCGTTCTTTTTGTAGACATGCTCGACCGTCGATTCCAAGGATCTTGGGATTCATTACAGGTAAAGCCCGATCATGTCGATATTGATCTTGTTGCTAAAATGGTGGTAACTGATGATTTCACACTCCAACCTCCTGGAATGAAAGTTCTAGGTCGAAAAAGTTTAGCGTTCAAGTTAGCAAACGAGTCAGATGAACGGCTTGTTGCACACTTCAAAACGCGAATCCTCACTCCAAGTGCAATTGAGACTCTAACTAAAACTATTCCAGAAACTGGCCAGACTCTTCTGAATGAATTGAACTACTATGCTTATGCTGTTGAAGAATCTGAGGTCGTTGGTGGAGTTGTCAATGCGCTGAAGGACTATCTTGGCAGGAGTGAAGTTTCTCTTGCTGATATTGATTCACTCAAACCTCGAATTGATGAGTTTGTGAACCTACTTGAAGCCACTGTCAATGCTTTGGAGCATATCATAGAAGACCATCTTAGTTCAGGGATATCAATACCGATTGATAGCCATAAGAGTACTCTAACTACTGCTGTTTCTACAAACAGTGAGCTCTCTTCTGGGATAAAGAATACACTTGCAATGGAGATTGTTGATCGAATAATGAATTCGGTATCGAGAGAGTTCGTAGGTTCCGGCGAGGTCCGTGCTTGGGAACTCAAGGGTACAATGAGATATGCAGTGGCATACGCAAAAAGGGTATCTCAGTACTTCTCAAGTGAACTGAATCAGTATCTGGTTTCAAATGCAGCAAAGAAAGCTTTCTTCACAGCACTCCAAGACTTTAGAAAAGAAACTCTTCAATATGACCTCAGCTCAACTGATCTCACACTGTTCGATCTATTCTTTTCGGAAATCCAAGGACAGCTTAATGCATTGTTCTCAAAAGAGGCTTATGAAGGATCCAAGTATGGTGATTTCAAGGAGCTAATGGATTCTATAACAAGAAAACTGATTGAGTCTTTCAAAACGATTAATGTTTGGAATCTCATTGGTTTTGAAAATGTGGCATCGATTGCTCGAAAAGAGATAATCACGCAGTATTCAACCGCAGAGTCTGAGGAATTGACAGAGCATGGGAAATCACTCATGTCTCTCCTCGATGAGTTTCAGGAGCTAGTATCTGACGTGATTCCTGATGTTGCTGATACTCTTCTGTCAAAACCACTCATTCGTAGAATTATAGACAAAATGCTCGCTGAAAAGACCAACATTGTTTCAGAGTTAGAAGCTGCGGTAGAGGGAGCTGGCGAGCGAACAGATGACTGGAGAAAAGAAGCTTTTGAGTGGGTTGAGAGCTTCAAAACAGCCCTTGATGCCTCCATGACTGATTCACAATCTCTCATTGCTTTATTGAACTCCATTCATGAAATCGTGGGTGAAACTGTTACTCCTAGCGCAATGGTCGATCGAGCCAAGTACGAGGCTAATCAACGAGAACAAGAATATCTAGCTCGGGTGCAAGTGTGGGAAAATGAATGTAGCGCAATTGACAAAGAGAATGACCTCATCAAAGCGCATAATGCGCAACGTGAGGATCTTCTTACCCGAAAAACACAACAATACGAAACGAAGGTCATGGAATATGAAGCGGCGCTGAAAGATTACATGGAGAATCTAGAGCATTATAATGCAGCCAAAGCTGCTCAGGCAGAGGCAGCAACACGAGCAGCTGAGGCAACCGCCACAGCAGAGCCAGGTGACTATGTTGCTCCTGCTCCGCCTCCAGTTCAGTTAGAACCTCCGACAGAACCTCTAAAACCTTCGCCAATTGATGCCGAATTACAGGAGATAAGAACTCAATATCCCGTCAAGGAAGAACTGCATTACCCTCCCAAACCTGATCCAGATCCTTCTCTCAAGTACTATGTTGAGTTGCGTGATTTACTCCAAAGTCGGCTTGATAGTCTTGGAGAACGAGAGAAGGATATGGAGGCAACCTTTGCAAGGAGGGTTCTTCGTCTTCAAGCTGAAGGTATTGGTGCAGCCTCAATGATTGGATTAGACATTGGAGATGAATTCGTGGAATATCTAATGGGCTCAAAAGTTCGTGGACTTGGAAAACTTCTTCCAAGGATAGCTCGTGTTTTCTTACGTGATCCCAAGGAAGATGGTTTGCTTTACCTTGTAACATATGAACACCATGCTGATGAACTTACAGTTTCAGTCGGGAACACATTCTTGAGGTGATTTTGATGGCAAGTTCTTGGGTACTAAAGACTCGACAAATGGGTGAAGCAGGAAAGGAGATTCTACTTAGAGAAGCATTAGTTTCTCATATGAGAAGTACTAGAGACCGTCAATTGTTTCATGAACTTCTGAAGGAAAGCCAGTCACTAAAGGACGTCTTCTCCTTCTTTGCTGCTTTCTATCTTCATAGCTATCAGGGTGTACGTCTTCTATCGCCATCTGAAGAACCTGGTGCAGGCAGTGAAATGAAGGATGAGTTGGGTGAAGAAGAACGTCGACAACTTGAGTTGGAAGTTCGTCAACTATTCTCTAACAAGCAGCGTCAAGAGATTGATGTTGCGAAGATTGCCAGCGAATTGACAACTCGTCTTATCGACGAGCTAGGGGGTACTAACCAATCTGCTGACCTTAATGAGAAAGTCAAAAACCTCGTTATCGATTCTTTGAAGCAAATACCATCTGATTACAATCCTAATCATGACATTGATCTAATACTTGAGATTACAGGTTGGGGTGAA
>JBHLRT010000037.1:0-9146 GCA_048882305.1 Candidatus Thorarchaeota archaeon | reverse complement strand
TTGTTTCATAGCCAGTATTGTACTGAAGGATTCCATTCCAGGCTATCATTGCGCCTTGGTCTCCAGCCAATGATGGAGAAACTCGATGATATTCTGCTTCATGTCTTTCTGCAACCCCTGATAAGATCTCACTGAGTCTATTATTGCGAGCGACTCCACCAGTCAGGAGTAATTCGTTCTTCTTGGTATGTGCTATTGCACGTTCTGCAATCTCCGCTAGCATTCCAAAAGAGGTTTCTTGGACACTATAACATATGTCAGGGATTGAAACACCTTCATAATGAAGCCTTTTTGCAGCAGTGAGCATACCTGAGTAACTCAAGTCCATTCCTTTTACTGAGTAGGGAAGGTCATGATACTGCTTGCCATTGTTAGCTTCCTTTTCAATAATGGGACCTCCAGGAAAACTCATACCAAGCTCACGACCCAGTACATCCAACATGTTTCCAATTGCAATATCTAATGTTTCTCCAAATGTTCTAAATCGACCGCCTGCAAAAGCAATGACTTGTGTGTTTCCACCAGATACATACACGGTCACTGGGTCTTTGAAGTTGGATTCCAAACACCCTATCTCGATATGAGCTACACAATGATTGACACCGACAAGTGGAACCCTCAGTTTTAGCGAGAGCGTTCTAGCTATTGTTGCAGTTGTTCTCAAACAAGGGCCTAATCCGGGGCCTTGAGAGAAAGCAATGAGGTCTACATCTTTAAAATCAATACCGGCTTTCTCTACAGCTTCTTTTATGATACTAGGACCGAGCTCGGAGTGATGACGACTGGCCTCACGAGGATGGATTCCGCCTTGGGTTGGTTTAAGCATATCCCATTTGTTTGAGAGCACTTCCCCTTCACTTGTTACAATTCCAGCACCAAATGAATGTGCAGTGCCTTCGATTCCAAGACAGTACAGTGTCATATTTCATTAACCTGAGCCATTGTGTTCTGTTTCAATCGTGTGTATTATCTCCAGTTGACTCTTGCGCTTGGACAATAAGGAGGATTATAATCATCTAGCAAAGGCTTTATAATACACTCAGAGGGCATTCTCGAGAGGTGTCCTAAGTGCCTGAAAAAATGCCGATAAAAGCCTTAGAATTACAACTCAATGACATTGTTTCAATAAAATTGAAGGACCAGCGGATCTTTCGAGGGCGCCTAACAAGATGTGATATGTACATGAATCTCACACTTGTAGATGCAGAAGAGCTTGAAGATGATGAAACTAAAGCCAAGTATGGTCAGGTTCTAATAAGAGGCAACAATATACTATGGATACAGATACCTGAGTAGGTCTACCGCTCAATCTCCCGACGATATCGTTCCACTAATTCCACTAATTGATCTTCGCCCTTTTGTCGAGCTTCTTCACGTACAGTTCGTATGAAGCTTTGTAGCTGCTGGTTGAACTTACCACGACTGATAAACGCAAATTCATCCACTCGTTGTAGTTCGACCTTTTTTGCATCAACAACTGGGATGAGTGCTTTTACCAGCTCATCTCGCGGAAGATGTGAGAGAGGAGTATCTACAACCACTGCTCGTATCTCTCTGTCAATCAAAATCCCTGCTGTCTGTGGACCGCCTCCAGATGCATCTTCGAAGAGAACAACATCACCACTTTTCAATCCAACCTTTCTGTTAAACTCTTCAATGCTTTCGCGAGTGAAATGAGGAATTACTTTGACAGCAAGCATGTCGCCACGCATTTCTAACCGTTTCACACCCTTTAAACGCTCAAGGCGTTTACTCAAGGTTTCTAATTGTTTCCTAAGTGAAACTGTTTCACGCTGTGTCTTTTTCAGTGTAGACTTGGTTTTCTCAACTTCACGGTCTCGCTTAATCTTCCAATGATTTTCACGGGTGACAATATCAAGGCTCTCTGAAAGTTCACTTTCTCTAAATTTCAGATATTCTACAAATCGTTGTAAGTCGTCGATTTTTTCACAAAGCAGCTTGTTTTCAGATTCAAGATGTTCAACTTTTGACTTCATAGAATCATATCGTTCTTGGGATAGGGGTTCCTCCTCAATTATCGGTTGTTCTGGAGTAGTCTCTATAGGTTCTGATTCCTCGCTTTCTATCTTGGCAAGAGCTTCATTGATTGAAGATCCTTTGATTACTAATGCTTTCAGATAATTACGATCAACTGATAGCTGTTCATCACGAATCATTCTATCAATCTGTTGCAGTTTTGGAAGAATGCTTTTGTAAGCAAAAACAGCAGCTGTCAGTGCATCCCTCTCATGAGCGTTATGGACTTTCATCTCAACACTATATTCCCGAGCTAGTTCTTGTTTGCTTGAAACTGAAATTGGTTTGTTGGGAGTGAATAGAGAAGCGTTCACTGTACTTGCAATTTTTTCAACAAAATGAGGAACTTGTGGAACGTCTGATGCGACAATCGCAGGAATTCCCTTTTCATATACTTCACGAATGATATCAGCTCTTGTTAGTCCCTTCTTACTTCTCAGAGCCCGAATTTTTCCATCTAGTGTTAGAAGACAGTAAGCTGCTGTTGTTCCAGGATCGATACCTAAAATGAAGTACTTTGGTCTGAGTGAAGACACAACAGACCTAGGTTCAAGGGAAAGAAACTCAACACGCTTTCGAACTGGAGAGATGATTATGTTGAAATCGCCACCACGTTTTGGTTCAATGATACTTCGAATGGCTGGGAGGGGTGCATATGTAACAAGTCGTGAACTAGCATAACCAAAGTCAGACGCGCGGATATCAAGGTCATACTCAATCTCAGCAGCTTTCAACTGAGATTCTATGAATCGAGTCATCTGTTGGATTTGTGAGTGTACTCGACGACGAAATCTATTCGCACTCTGCCCTCCACGACCAGGTTTGCGACCACGAGTAACTTTGATTTCAGTTTGTTCACCAAAGCACTCCAGTGAATACCCAACACCTCTAGAAGCTAGCTGGGCCGCAATACGAGCTGATTCAAGGGGGCTGGGTTTACCACGAGCGAGTAAACCATGGCGTTTTGCTAAGATTTTCAGAGGTGTTTGATGAGGTGGTATTCCAGTCACTTGAACAATTCTAGTTTCTGCAGGAATTCGATCAACAAAATGAAATAATGACTTCGTATCGGGGACTATCTCGAAGATATTATCAGTACAGAGCCACTTTGGAACAACCTCACGAACTAGTTTTAATAAACCACCTCTGGAAATTTCTGGATACTCATTTAGGACAGTATCATCTCTTGTGATTACGCATGCAAATTTGGGAGCTCTCTTGGAATTTGCACTATGTGAAGGCAGTATATCAAATCCAATAATGAAAATACCATCTTCACTCATTAGACTCAGCACTCACATAGAAGAACCAGAAAAAGCCTATGAACCTATTTGTTGATTCAAACTTGTACCTATACCTGTCTAAACCATCCTCAAACAACAACTATAATAAAGGCAGATTTGAGCAACGACCAATACTCATTCGAGGTGTAACAACTGTCCGAAACACTTGAAGTCAATGATGACACCGCAATTTTGCGAATTGGACGTGCCCTATCATCAGGAACTCGACTAAAGATACTGAAGATTCTGCTACAGGGAGAGAAGGATGTAACACGAGTGGCTCGACACCTCGGTGGAACTGAAGCCAACGCTAGCGCTCAAATCAAGATTCTGCATGACGCTAAACTGCTAGATTGTAGATACGAGCCTGGCCAGCACGGTCTCAAGAAAATATCCTGGACCAGTGTTAAGCGCATCGTCATCGACTTGGAATGATTATCCAAGTAAATCAAACCTATTTAGCTGTTAGTCCGTTGGAGAGCTTAATCATATAGTTAGGTGAGCTTTCCAACGACGTATTCTTTTCAGAATGTTATCTCGTTCATCAGGACGTATTGTTCTCTTTCCTCGGGCTTTAAGGAAATTCAGAACGATGTCCATATCTCTGGCAACTTTACCCTTTTTTGATTCATCAGTGTCATCCTCAATCAAGTATTCTCTTGCAGCCTGAAGATATTCGAAAATAATCTCTGCTGGAGCTTCTCCAGTCCGTAATTCGTGTGCAATTGGGTCTAAGACGCGGTTTACCTTTGCGCTATTTCCATTCTCTAGGTCTTCAGGCATTGTCATTTCGGTAGGAGGATCGTCTTCTGAGATGGTGATATCAGCGATCTCATCTTCAATTGGAGGTTTTGCAATTGGATCTGTCATATCTGGATTTAGGGTTTTGACTTCAGAGAACAATGGAAGAATTGATGGATTCGTGTCCGAAGTTACATCGGATACAATTTTCAGACGACTACGCAATTCACGAAGCTGATCAAATAGCTCCACGAGACCGGATTGCATGGAGTCAATTAGTTGTTTTATCTCGTTTAGTTCATCATCGGTCAATAGTTAGAACCCCCGATTCTTTTCATATCTTACCTGAGAGGAAAACGATTCTTTGGTCTTATCAGGATTTTGGGGAGATACATCATTTGTCTGATTTCTTTACAGCCTCTGAGAGACTCTTGACTACGCCCGTTGGTTCAAACTTTCGTTGACGAATCTTTACAAAAGTTGGAACAGATACTGTTTCACCAACAAAAAGTGATTCACCAATTTCAAGAGTTGTGATTGCGTCCAGGGATGCTCTATCAATTCCTTCACTTGATTTACCAATATGGTCTAAATCATATGGATTTGTACATCTGAGGATGGCTTGATTACTACATTGACTAAGAACAGTAGTAGAAAGTTTCACAGGTCTCTGAGATATGAGACAGAGAAGGGCATAGAATTTCCTGCCTTCTCGAGCGATTGTTTCAATTCGACTTTTAGGCAAAGCAAGTTCGTGACGACTCTCAGGACAGAATTGATGTGCTTCTTCAAGAACTAGCAAGAATGGAGGAATCATTTCACGTCTCCGAAGTTGAAGAAGGTCATTTGCTAAATAAGAAACAATAATCTGTTTCTTTTTGAGACTGATGAAGTCGCTCAAATCAATCAGTGTTATTTTTCCTGGCCGTACAATATTTTTGATATTTGGAACGGCTTCCTTTCCAAATAGTCCGGTTTCATCAAGATTGACTAACCAACCAGAAAGAGCCTCCCGAGTGTTTTTACTGATTTTTTCATCTTGTTGTACATATTCAACGACATCACCCAGTGTGTATCCATCTTTCAATGTGTTCTTCATTTCAGATACAACACGTCTTAAATCTCGAATTTGGATTGAACTCATATCTGAAACAAGAGCTCCTATTGCTTCTGCTGAGAGCATCTGAACTGGAATCTGAAAATGTGATCCTCGAATGTGATCGACTTCGAATTGCCCTTTAGATAGTCCCAGTGTTTCAGGGGTTATATCCTTCAAATAGGTATATTCACCATGCACGTCGACAACAACAACGGCAAGGCGACCTCTGTTTTTTGACCTAGAGAGAAGCTCTTCTAGAAGAACGGAAACAAAGTATGATTTCCCTGCACCGCTCATCGCCAATATTGCTAGATGTTTGGACAGTAAGCGGTCAAGTGAAGGAGCGAACTCAAGATTCTGGTGTGCCAACCTTCCGAGATGAAGTCCTTTTTCTAGATCTAATTTCAAAAATGAGGCAAGAATGTCTTCATCGACTCTTCTTACAACAGCGCCCGGTGAAACTGCGAAATATGGTCGAATTGTTCGGCCTTCACTCCAAAGACCCAAGACTCGCGCTTGAGCAACTGTATATTGCCATCGATCTGTAGGAAAGATTGACCTTAATGGTTCGCCTCTTGATTGATACTCACGAACCGCCTCTGCATGTTGATAGTAACGATTTGTGCGAACAAGATTCTGAACTCTGGCAATCACAGTACCAACATCAGTAACCACAGATATGAATTCACCGCGACGAGCTATTATTTCTCGAGGACCACCCTCGAGTACGAATGAGAATTCCATAACATTTGGGCCTGAGTCAGTTGAAACAACAGTGCCAAGTCTAGTTGCTGTCGGAAATTCGGTCATTAATCAACCTCCAAATGGATTTCGTGATCGTCTTTTTTCAAGTGTCAAATATGTAAGCCCAGACAATGCCATCAGCCTATCAACGATTAACCGTGTTTCATTCGCAGTTATTCTTGCACGAGCATCAGCTTCAAGAATTGGTGTTGGGATACCATATTCCGGGTGTTGTGAAGAGAGTGGAAGTATTGCTGACAAAGCTTTGTCTAGTTTATCAGTCATGATTTCATCATCTTCAGCTGAGAGAAACTCAACTCTTAGTGGTAGGTCATCTCTGGCAGTCTTAAGATATGTAACCCATATCGATGACGCCCATCTAGAAAGGTCGTCATTTGCTGAGTTTGTATTGATTATGAGTTCTGATGAATAACGAAATGGAAAAGTACGTTCACCTTCTTCGAGGAATGTGTCAAGGAGATCACAGTCTCTGGAAATTTTGAGCAACCATCTGTAGTCAACACCTTGCATCATTTCAAAAATTTCAGGCGTCCGGACAATATGGGGGAGTATCTCACCCATAATAGAAGCAACTCGTGTAGACCTGCTGTCTTTTACAATACCTACAAGGGCGGTGCCCCTCTTCCTTGCATTATTATAGAGTTGCTTGTAAAGTGCCATTACCTCTTGGAATTTCTCATTTACAATAGAACCAGCTTGTGGACGGTCTCGTGGATGATAGAATAGTGACCCATCAAGTAGAATCAAGTCTGTATGAAATTCTTCAAGAACCGACAATGTTACCCTTAATTCTGCAGCAACTCTTTCGAGTGAGGACAACTGCTCTAGCTCTATCCCAGATAGAGTAAGCATCAAGGGGCTTATTTTTGGTTCAGGAAAAGGATCTGGATAGAAATCAACACTTGGACCATCTTCTGGCCCAAATTGGAATATAACCGCAATCCCTCTTGTAAGTACTAAGTCCATTGATCTGAATCGTTTTCTGATAAGACCTCCATCCACCCCAGCAATCTTCAAACCCGATAAGCTGGTAGGCTCAATCTTCTTGTAGAGCTGCTTATCAAGAACATTTGATGCCACAGCTGGGAATCTGCCCAAGTCAATTTTGTTTCTAATTTTCCTGAGAACTTGTCCGAATTGTTCTCTTGTTACCTCAATATGCTCTATTTCTTCAACCAGTTTTGATAGCAATTTATCGAGGTTTCTCTCCACTACTTCTTCACTCTCATCTTTCTGTATTCAAGTGCAGCCTTAATTAATCCCAAGTAGAGTGGATGAGGACTATCAGGTCGTGATTTGAACTCAGGATGATATTGTACTCCAATCCAGAACGGATGGTCTACTAACTCGATTGCATTGATTATTCGTCCTGTTGAGTCAAATGCTGAAATTTTCAAACCTCGATCACTCATCTTTTTCAGATATCTATCAATCAGATGATACCTATGACGAAACCGTTCATGGACCTTATCTTTACCATAGAGTTCATGTAGTCGAGTACCTTTTACAATGTGAACGTCATGACCACCTAGACGCATTGTCCCCCCTTTGTCTTCAATCCCTTTTTGTTCATCCATTAAGTCTACTACGGGATACAGACTTTCAGTATCGACCTCGGTGGTATGTGCTCCTTTCCAATCCATGACATTTCTAGCAAATGCTATAGTAGAAAGCTGAGCACCATAACATATACCGAGAAGCGGTATCTTGGATTTCAATGCTACAGTAGACGCACAAATCATTCCCTCAACACCCCGCTCTCCAAATCCGGGGGTTAGAAGAACGCCGTCTACATCTGACAAATCCTCCGCAAGACACTCATCTGTGCATCGTTCTTCAGTTTCAATCCATCGCATCTCAATCTTCGCGCCGCATGCAGCTGCTGCATGAGTCAATGCTTGGTTGATACTTTTGTAAGAGTCTCCAAGAGTGGTGTATTTACCAGGCATGGCAATTACAACTTTTTCAGAAGCTTTTTCGTAAGATTTCACCATATCAGACCATGTTTCGATATCTGGAGTTTTTGGTTCCAGTCCAAAGTGTTCGACCAGAATATTCCCGAGACCTTCTTCCTCAAATGAAAGTGGGAGTTGATATATCACAGGAATGTCTGGATTAGAAATGACCCGTTCTGTAGGGATATTGCAGAACAGAGCGATTTTCTCTTTTGTGGGGTCTGGAAGCTTACTCTCAGCTCTACAAATTGTTATGTCTGGTTGAAGACCTAGGCTTTGAAGTGTTCTAACACTATGCTGAGTTGGTTTGGTTTTGAACTCTCCCACTGATTTCATATAGGGTACGAGAGTAACATGAACAACGGCTGTTTGGCTTCGACCAAGCTCACGAACTATCTGTCGTACAGCCTCAAGAAATGGCATTGCTTCGATGTCTCCAACAGTCCCACCAATTTCAACTAGGAGTATATCTGGAATGGGATCTTTCTTTACAACATCCCATATCCTCTGTTTGATTCTCTCTGTGATGTGTGGAATAATCTGAACAGTCCGCCCAAGAAAGCCTCCTTTTCGTTCCTCGAGAATTACTGAGATGTAAATCTGACCGGAGGTGATATTCTGAGATGGATGCACCTCCATTCCGGTAAATCGTTCATATGTTCCAAAGTCTAAATCAATCTCTGAAATTGTAAATTCAAATCCCTCGACTGGTTGGAATGTCCAAGTTTGATCTGTTACAAATACTTCACCGTGCTCAATAGGATTCAAAGTGCCAGGGTCGATGTTCAGATATGGATCAATTTTGATTATACGAATACTATATCCTCGGAACTGGAATAATTTTGCAATGGACGCAGTGGTAACTCCTTTTCCAATACCTGATAGGACACCACCTGTGATGAACACAAAGTTTGGCTTGGTTTGCATAGAGTCCAACATTAGGAACCTCAGAAATAGTTTTTGGATACTATATTCTTTCTAGGTCTAGAATTGTGACTTTTCTCCTTTCAGGTCGTATAAATGGTTTGCTCGAGATCTTTCGATAGTTGCATTTCGCGCTCATGAAACAGGTTGAGTAAGAACACTTGCACGCATGGCATTTTGGAAAAGATATTGAAAAGATTCCATCACATTATGACCTTCTCTTGCTACACTCTTGAACACAGGAACTGATGATGGTATTCTTAGACGAGTCCTAAGTGTTTGTTCATCGATTGCAGTGGGTAAGTCTTGTTTGTTGAGACATACAATCAAGGGGAGTGGACG
>JBHLRT010000036.1:4326-9219 GCA_048882305.1 Candidatus Thorarchaeota archaeon | reverse complement strand
GGTGTTTCTGAGAGGAATTACGGATTATGCTCAGGCGGATAGTTTCAGAGTAAAAGGAAAAGGACCTGCAAAATTATCGAGCATAGATGTTCAAAGCTTCACAGAGGTCTTTGAACCTTCAGCAGATATTAAACCGCTCTACAAAGAACTCAAGGATTTGGAGAATAAGCGATTAGAAATCCAAGATGAGATAGAATTTCAGCAAACTCGACTTGCTCAGACTGACAACATGGTTGCTGAGTTTACGAATCACTTCGGAGCAGTCTATGCTGCAAATGAAGGTGACATCAAGTCACTCACTGAAATGGACAAGAAGACTACAAAGCTCGCAAGTGATATTCAAACAAAGATTCGGGATCTAAAGGAAGAACTTCAAGAAATTGACAATAGGATGCAGGTATTAAGAAACAATATTGGGAAGATTAATTCGGAACGAAAAACCGTCACGACTTACACTGTAGAGATCTCATTGGAAGTATCAAAAGGTGCGGAGATAGATCTGGATGTGACATATCAAACAACAGGAGCTGCATGGACACCAAGATATGATGTCGATCTTCATCCAGAAAAAGCAAAACTCCGAAGACTAGCGATGGTGACAAATCAAACTCAAGAAGATTGGCGAGAGATTGATCTTATCATATCTACAGCGAAAGCAAGACCAGTCGAGGCAATAGAAGGCCAACCATTCTACATCACCGCGTATGATCCTACAATAGAGAGAGATTATGCAATGGACAAACGGAAGGGAAAAATGCCAAAACCGTCAATGAAGAGAATGGTTGGAGGTCTTGCTGCTGCCCCGCCTGCACCCCCTCCAGAAATAGTTGAGGAGTTTGCAGAAGCCATTGAAACAGTTTCGGGGATTGCTGTATATGATCTCCCAAAGAAGATGACAATAGAGTCAGATAATGAGCGACATCCAGTGACTCTAATTGAGGAAGAGCTTTCCTCTTCGACTATCCATTATTGGTATGCAGAGGAAATGGCAGAAGTCGTTGCGCAGGATAAGGTTGTGAACAACGATAATGTGATACTTCCGGGGAAGATGAAAGTATTTTCAGAAGGTGACTACATTGGAGAAACTTCGATCGAACAGGTTTCTCCAAGAGAAGAATTCAAGATAGGAACTAGAGTCGCGTACGATGTCAAAGCAGAGAAGAGACTTGTTGAGCGAGATGTTGAGAAAGCAGGAGTTCTAAGAGGAAAACTCAGAAGATTCTACAAATACCGACTTGAGATACAGAGTTTCTCGAAGAGAAAAGTCACGATAGACATAGTTGACAGAGTTCCACATAGTTTGAGCACTCAGATTGAAATTAAAATCGATTTGGAAAAAATGGCACCAAAGAAACATGAACTTGGAATTTTAGAGTGGCAAAGGGAATTGGAACCAAATGAGAAGAAAAACGTTGAATATGATTACGAAGTTGTCTGGGAAAAAGATGTGACGATTAGTCCACCATTACCATAGGAGGTTGAGAAATGAAAGAAATTAACACAAGTATTTCGACAGTGACTGTATTTCGTGATGGTGCCCGACTCGTGAGGATAGGCAAGACGGAATTAGGATCAGGAGAACAAACAGTCAAGATTCCAGCAATCACACGTTATGCGGAACCAGATAGCTTTAGAGTAAAAGGGAAAGGCAATGCTGTACTCCGAGGAATAGATGTAAAGCAAGTAAGCCAAACATATGAACCCGAAGGAGACGTTAAGGAACTATATGATAAACTAAAGAATCTTCAGAGAGAACGTTTGGTTATTGAAGATAATATCCAGTTCCAAAGAACTCGGGGAGACCGATTAAATTCAGTTATGAACCAGTTCAGTACTGAGTTTGGCAAGTGGTTTTCTGTTGGCGAAACTCCAATGGACCAGATGACAAAAATTGAGAAGACTAATAGTGATCTTGTGATGGATTCGAAAAAGACAGTTCGAAAATTAGAATTACAGCTAGAGAGAGTACATGCAGAAATATCAGCTCTTCAAGAGAACATAAACCGAATTCAAGGACAGAGAAGAACGGAAACCTTCAATGAAGTATTAGTAAACTTGGATGTAAAAGAAAATACAGTTCTTGAACTTGAGGTCACATATCAATTAGGATTGGCATCATGGCAACCTACATATGATGTGGATATTGGTGAAGACAAATCCTCAGTCAAGAGAATCGCCGTTGTTCGCAATCAGACGTTAGAGGATTGGAACGACGTGAGTCTCACTGTTTCTACTGCTTCAGCTCAACCCGTTGAAGCAATTGAACCAAATCCGTTCTATGTTGATGTTTATACTCCTCAATATTTCGGTACAGGAACCTCAAGGAGCGCACCAGCTCCTGCTGCTATGAAGGCGGAGAAAGAGTATGAGGAATTTGATGATGATGAAATGTTGCTAGATGCTTTGGAAGAACCGATGCCAGTGGTAGAAGAGGAATATGCAGAAACATCTGAAACTCTTGGAGGAATAACTGTTTATGATGTCCCAGGAAAAGTGACAATTCCCGCTGATAGTGATCCACATCCTGTAACGCTAACATTGGAAGACTTCGACTCGAAACGTCTGCACTATTGGAATGCTGCAGCAATGTCGGAGGTTGTTGCACAGGACGAAATTACAAATGGAGATGCAGTCCTTCTCCCTGGAAATGTCAAGGTCTATGCATCGGGAGATTTCATTGGTGAAACTTATTTGAGTCTACAGGCGCCTAGGGAGAAATTCAGACTTGGAACAAGAGTTGCATATGATGTCAAGGCTGAGAAGAAACTAGTCGAGAAAGAAACAGAGAAAGCTGGAATCACTCGAGGCAAAAAGAAACGCGGATACAAGTATTCACTTGAAATTCAGAGCTTCGCAAAAGATGAGATAGCTGTGAAGGTTGTAGATGTCATTCCCTATAGCAACTCTGAGAAAATCACTGTTGAACTCCCTGAATCAAATATTCCATACAAGAAAATGGAGTTGGGAGTAATTGAATGGGAGATATCAATTGGTTCTGGAGATAAAGCAAAAATCAATTACTCGTATGATGTGGAGTGGGAAAGGGATATTTCTATAACTCCACCACTCCCCTAATGAGTTTGGTCGGTAGGGCTTTTGTGTCCTACCACTTACTCATCTCATCTATTACAACAACAATTCGATGCATAGTCTTTCTAAAGTTCTCAATGATGATGCTTTCATTTGGTGAGTGGGCTTTTGATTCATAATCACCACAACCAATAGACACCATTGGAACATGTTTATTGAACAGATATAGTGGTCCAGATCCTGGACTTGTTGGGTGGATTACCAAATCTCCAAAAACTTGTTGATTTGCTTTTTCGACTATTTTCACGAAAGGATGGTCAATTGGAGTCTTTGCCGCTGGATAGCCTTCCAAGTAGGGAATCTTGATATCAGTGAATCCCTTTTCGTCCAGATGTCTTCTTAATTTCCCATGAATGTCATCAGGATGCATCCCCTCTACAAGCCTGAAGTCGATTTTACATGAAGCTTTTGCAGGTAGAACAGTCATCGATCCCTTCCCCTGATAACCACTTTTCAATCCGCAGATATTACATGTAGGGTCTCCATAGTACGCTTTTTTCAGTTGGTCACCGGTCAGATTGTTAAGATAGCTCTCGATTCCATAGACCTTCTTCATCTGTTCCTCCCGCAGATCTATTTTCTGTATGGCTTCAATTTCCGATTGTGTCAATGGTTTAATTCCATCATAAAAGCCATCTATTAGAATTCTGCTATCTTCATCCTTTAGAGAGTTTAATGCCCAGACCAAACGACTCGCAGCTGAAGGTAGGACACAAGCAGCGCTTGAGTGAGCATCTCTTGAGAGACGCTCAACTTCAAGTTCAACGAAGAAGATCCCCTTCAGTCCAAGCCAAGCCTCTTGTTTTCCGTGTATTCCTTCTCCTCCGAACTCCCAGATTCCGCCATCAGCAGTTATGAAATCTGTATTCTTTTCCGTATATTCAGCCAGATGAACACTACCTATTTCCTCCTCTCCTTCAACAACAAATTAGATGTTAACGGGCAACTCGGTGTTGGTTTCTTTGAAAGCTTTCAAAGTCGAAATTCTTGAAGTCGTATCACCTTTGTTATCAGCAACGCCTCGGCCATACAATCGTCCATTTCGAATTTCAGGTTCAAAAGGAGGTGATTCCCAGAGATCAAATGGCTCAGCTGGTTGAACATCATAATGGTCATAAAAAAGGAGAGTTCTCCTTGCGCCTACGTCAATCCAGCCTGTCACAACTGGTGCACCAGATGTAGGGTGAATCTCAGTTTCAAGACCTATTTCCTTCAACATTCTTTCAACAAGTTCTGCGGTTTCCTCAAGTCCCTCATTCTTAGCAGCTACTGAAGGAATCTGACATAGTCTTTTGAGTGCCTCAATTGAGTTGTCCAGATTTTCATCTATTGAGTTCATCACATCTTTATACATTTAGACCACATTCCAAGCCACAATCAATCTCCGAAATATATCCTCCCTTTGCAGTTAATAGCGAACGTCTTATCAGAAGTATCATCATGTAGTTTTAAGGAAGGAAGTCAATTCAGTGAAAGTGTTTGAATCTCCTGATTACTCTATGGAAGCTTTGACAAAGTTCATTGAAAAGCAAACACGAAAAGAAGGCATCATCAATAAAAAAAGCCTTGAAACTATTGAACGCATCACGGTACTGTATCGTCCATTCAGAAGAATCGCATGGAAATTGGAAAGTTCATCAGGACGGAAAGAAGCGATTTCCTATATGGTGTAACCTCCGGTGGCTCGCAACGTCTGGGTGAGTGAGTCGCGCATTCGAAGCGCGGACGAAACCGGAGGTGATCCCATGACCTGTGAAAAGAAGGAAATCGAGCTGAGGTACGCCAACACGAGCGCGCACTGTC
>JBHLRT010000036.1:1265-4316 GCA_048882305.1 Candidatus Thorarchaeota archaeon | reverse complement strand
ATTATGGAGACCTCGATTGGCTAGTTTCGATATCGAAGATGTGAATGAAGATATTGTGGAAATAGACAATACCGAATCCATTCAGCAAGTCGTGGATGACCTGATTCTGCATAGATGGAATGGTCAAGAGCTTGATGATGAATTGCGACCAAAACTTCGTAGTCTCCAAGCGGATCCTTTGACAACAATAACACTCATAGTGCCTCGTTCTCCTTATGGATTAAAACGTGAAGAAAAGATACTTGCAGAACGAAGTGAAATCCACTCATATGTGATAGCATCATCCCTTGTAACTAATTGTTCAACAAAAGACATCATTTTATCATCTGAAATTGAAAACCGGGTATATGTAGAAACTGTATCTGCTGAATTTCGAAATCTGTTAGACAACTCTTCAAGGATGCTTTTCCTCGAAATTCCAGGATCTGATTCTCTCCAAGATGCTCAGAAGTCAGGAAAAGCGTTGACTAGAATCTGTGAACTTTATCCAGATTGTATCGAAATCATTACTCAAAGTTGCGTAAAGTCAATCTAATAATGTGCTAAACAACATTATTCACACCGAATTATTCTCTGAGCATAAAATATCTCTCCGCGTAGTTCAAAAACCTTAAAGCAATCCAAACAGCCATTTTATTTCGGAAAGTAGTAAAGCTCTTTCCCGATATGGAGGATAGAGAATTGAACTCTAGACGTAAAATGCTATATGTCGTCTTAGCGTGTCTCTTATTCTTCCCAGCAGCAGGCGTCGCAAAGGTGTCTGCTCAGAACACTGATATGGTGTTCGTCATGGCCTTTGGGTCAGATATTGGTGAACTCAATCCATACACATGGCGGAGTGAGCGATCCCATTGGTATGATATGCTGGTATATGACACGCTACTTAGCTATGATGACGACTTAAATCTAATCCCGTGGCTGGCAGAAAGCTATGCTGTTTCAGCTGATGGATTACAAGTAAACTTCACAATTCGTGATGGTGTAACGTGGCATGATGGTGAGGACCTGACTGCTGCTGATGTCGCATTCACCTTCGAGTATGTAAGAGATGGTCCAGAAGATCTCAACTGGTGGACAATGATGCAAAATCTAACTGATGCTACAGCCTATGGCGACGTAGTTGTTTGTAACTTCAACCAGCTGTTCTCTTTTGCACTTAACAACTTAGGTGAAATGTACGTTCTCCCTGAACACATCTGGAGCGGCATTCCTGCTGATGATGCGAAATGGGATGACGAGGACAACGTGACAGCACATATTGGTTCTGGTCCATTCATGTATGTAGAGCGTGTTCCCGACGAGTACACAGAACTCCACAAGTATACAGACTGGTGGGGTGCAGACAATCCAAATGTCGGACAACTACCAAATATCGATGTTGTCAGAATTGATGTTGTTCTAGGTCAGGATGCAAGAATTCTTGCCATGAGGCAGGGAACTGCAGACACAGAACGATATGAGGTGTTTGGACCCTACGTTGAGGAGGTTCTTGGTTATCCAGAACTTCAATTAGTACAGGGTGTAGCTTCACAGTGGGACTATGTCTGGGGCTTTAACATGACTGTTCCAGGTCTTGATGACGTTGATGTTAGGAGAGCCATGGCAATGGGTGTCAACCGTACTGAGTTGATCAACATTGGTAGGCTTGGATATGGTACAAGAACTGATGCAGCTATCCCAGAGGTGTTCTACCCGAGTCTTTACTCATCTGCTACTGACTTCCCAGATGCAGAATATGCAGCAGCTAACGCGCTACTGGACTCTGCGGGTTACGTAGACTTGGATGATGATGGGACTAGAAACTTCCCAGGAGATGCAAATTCAGAGCTTGAATTTACAATCTTGACTCTGTCGTGGGACGACATCTCTGTCGCTACTGGTGATGCACTTGTCGCTGAAATGGCAAGACTCAACATAACACTCACCAATGCAGTGACTGATGACGGTCCAATGTATGATGCAATATACACTGGTGAATATGAGATGTACACCATGGCACATGGATACACTCCAATACCAGACTATCTATGGTGGAGATGCCACTCTAGTAACATCTATGAGTGGGGTGACAACGTGTTCCATCTTGACAACGCAACTGTCGACACGATCATGGATGATTTCGTTTCATCAACTCCTGCGACCCTAGAGGCAAATGCAGAAGCTGCATCAATGGCCGTTTTGGAAAACATTCCATACGTTCCACTGTACCTTTCAGATGACACCCACATTCTTAGGAAAGAATGGGTCAATTACACAACACCAGCTGGAGGCCCATTCACATCATTCAACCCAAGAACAATGGTGTTCATGTACGATGATGGCACAGGTATAACACCCGGCGGAGGAGACTACACTCTGATCCTTGCCCTCGGTGCTGGAATCCTAATTGTAGCCCTCGTTGTAGTTGTAATGGTACGGCGAAGGTAATAGTTCAATAAAGGGACCAACTGGTCCCTTCTTCCTTTATTTTTACAGGTCTTTTATCTTACTTAGTCCGATATTCTTTAAGGGGGTTTGTTCCAATTTAGATGAGATATAGAGAGAGAGCAAGGAGAAAGAAACTATGTCAACCCGCTCTACAATTGGAACATGGAGATACATAGGACAGAGAGTAGCTCAGACAATCCTAATTTGGTTTGCAATTATAACTCTCAATTTTGTTATTTTTCGAATTATGCCCGGAGACCCTCGAGCAGCACTTCTTGGAGAGGGATTATCACCGGAGCTAAGAGTTCAAGTGATTCAGAGGTTTGGTCTGGATAGACCACTGCTAGAGCAATATTGGTTGTATTTGGTTAACCTCTTCCACGGTGATATGGGGTACTCATTTTCACACTTTGGGGAACCTGTGTGGGAAACACTCTTTGAGTTTAGGTTTGCTAACACATTCATACTAATGGGTGCATCACTAGTTGTTTCAATCATTATTGGAATGTTCTTTGGTGTGCTAGCCGCAGCTCGAAGAGATACGATTGTTGATACTGGCTCAACTGTAATCTTTCTTGTTGCCTACGCACTCCCAGTTTTCTGGATTGGAATCCTTCTTCTCTA
>JBHLRT010000036.1:0-1255 GCA_048882305.1 Candidatus Thorarchaeota archaeon | reverse complement strand
TCGGATTTCAGTTGAATCTGATTCCTCTTGCGGGGACGATCACAAGAGGAATGGATCATCCGAACTTCTTAGTGTATATGGCAGACTATCTTCATCATATGACAGGTCCATTTATTGTCTTGACTTTGTCATTCATTGGTGGATTCTACCTTATTATGAGAGATACTGTTCTAGATGTATTCACACAGGATTACATTCTTGCAGCAAGGGCAAAAGGACTCAAAGAAAGAACCATACTTTATGGACATGCCATGCGTAATGCTATGCTTCCAATGGTGAGTGTAATAGCTGTTAATGTTCCATATTTGGTAAGTGGTGCAATGATGACGGAGTATGTTTTTAGCTGGAGTGGATTAGGTCTTCTAACATACCACTCGGTTCTTTCAGCAGACTATCCTGTACTTCAGGGGATATTTCTGTTTCTCGCTACCATTACGCTAGTGGCTAATTTTGTAGCAGATGTCCTCTATTTGTACTTGGATCCGAGAATCCGATATTGAGGTGGTCAAGAAATGGCGGATAATATCGAACGTTCAGAAAACAAGCAGAAAGTAGTCATGCAGAAACCAAGGAAGCCACTTCATGTACGAATCGTGTCTGTTGGTGCATTCCTCTTGCTAAGCTTCACTGTGTTATTCACACTGGATTTTCTCGTAACATTTCTAACAACTACATTGGCAATATCCTATGTTGGTATGTCAATCGAAGGCTCAGCATTCTTCAGTTTGATTCTACGAGCTGAAGCGTGGATTATATTTATACTATCTCTGATCCTTGGTTTTACAGGCCAGAAGCTTTGGAGTCACAAAATGGGTAAGAGCATGCAGAAACTCTTGCTAGCTTGTATCTGTTTCCTTGTCTTTGTCACTCTTGGAATTGGGTGGGGACTAATTCTTACATTTGGAATATTCTTTTGGTCGCCAAAGCAATTTGTAAACTTTGAGGAATGGCAGCTAAAAGTGTACAGAGGTCTTTTCCTTGGTGTAGTAGCGACAATCATACTGGCTGAAATTAGTTTGACAGCAGGAAATATTGGAGTCAACCTTATTCAGAAATTCCTGACAAGGACACTGAGTTATTATATGAGGGGATATCTCACATATGTATCAGGACTCCCATTGCTCATCATCTTCCCCATGTTTATACTAGCTCCGGCAGTCATTATAGCAATATGGAATATGAGACCAAAAATCGAATCCTTCTGGCATGAGTTTCTCTACCATCCCATGGGAATGGTTGGTCTTATTATAATCGC
>JBHLRT010000035.1:0-9354 GCA_048882305.1 Candidatus Thorarchaeota archaeon | reverse complement strand
AGATGATTGCTTTGACAAGACTTGGCTTATTTGCTGCCAACCACAGAGCAATGAGACCTCCAGAGGAGTTACCAGAGATTATTGCAGGATCTTGTACTACAGATTCCAGAAAAGTGGTAAAATCTCTACCAATGGAGGTGAAGGAGTAATCACCCGTTGCCCAGTCAGATTTACCATGCCCTCGAACATCGATAGCATAGACTTGATACTTATTTGTGAGTAAAGGAATCACTTTCTCGTACGTTTTCCAGTCAGCCCCCTGGCCGGGAATTAGAACGAGAGGAGGCCCGCTTCTAGGCCCAACCACGTAGTTGATTTCTAGCTCACCTGTATTGAATCGTTTCTCTTGGAATTCGTCCATGATGGAGATACAAACCTAAATAGTTATAAATTTTCATTGCTACGCAAAATATGCAAAATATGAGAATTTCCTAGGAGCAACACGCGCATGGCTGATGAGAGATTCACGCAAATCAAAAGTTCCTTTGTAGAGATACTTGAGGATATGGTCAAGTTTCGCGGTAACGACCCAATGATTGCAAGAATATATGCGATGGTGGTTCTTTCTCCGGAACCATTGACACAAGAGCAGATAGCTAAGACTACCGGCTACTCTAGGAGCCAGATTTCCAGATATCTAGCCAACCTAGAGCACCGTCAAATGATTACAAAAGATTCTATGCCTGGTTCCAGAACTCAATTATATGGAGGAGAGGCAATTCCCTTTCTAGATGGCTTTAGATCCGGGATGGAAATTGCTGAGAGATTCATCAAGAGCAGACTGGAGATAATGACACATATACTTGAAGCGTGGCAGACACTCCCAAAAGATGTGAAGGAAGGTAGTGAAGTAAAGAAACTGAAGGATGTTGTCACAGTCTTTTCAGCATGGTTTGGAAGTTATCTTGATCTTTTATCAGAGTTTAATCAGCGATTCAATGAGCGGCTGAAGGAGTTAGAAAGAGAGATACTTCTAACTAAATTCTAACCATCTCGTTCTACACAACTTGGTCAGATAAGACCAGCAATCAGTGCCAAATCAGAAACTCTTATGGAGGTTTTTCGTCAGCCATTACCTTTGAAGCAGGTTTTCCCCCGATGCCCCAATGAGTTTTAGGAATCTCATAAACCACTACTTCTACGGCACGTTCTGGGATTCCCAACTCAACAAAGACCTTCGTGATTCCTGAGATGATTTGTTCCACAGCGGCATTTGAAATGCCCTTCCACATTTTAACATCAACAATTGGCATGAGTATTATAGATAGGTAAAAAGCAGATTTAATTTCCGCTCATTCTATCTCATCGGGTCAGGTCATCTTTTACATGAATTCTGAGGTTTCTGTTGTCCGGGGGCACTAGGAATCAATCCGCTGGATCAGTTTCCAAAGAAACTCTTCTGTTCTATGAATGGCATCCCAGTCTATATTCTCATACACATCGCTTGGTTGATGCCAGTCTGGAATAATACCCTCAGGAGTGTAGCCAACAAATGTAAGACACCGAAGCCCCGCCTTGATGCCAATTGCACCTTCTGTATATGCGGCTTTCATCTCATGACGATGTGCTTTTAATTCAGGATTATCTCGTGAAACCGAATCAGCCAGTTCAAGGAGTTCAGAATCGCCTTCATACGGAAAGATTAGAGTTTCTTTTGTCAGATAGCATGGGTCTGTCTGCTTCCCACCAACATTGTCGATGGTAAGAAATATTGCATCTTTAATCTCGTCAATATGTTGCTCTATCCATGCATCAGCACCGTATGCCCCAACCTCCTCACAACCTGAATTGATTGCCCACAGGTTTGTGTTCCGTAATGGTGATTTCAATACACGTTCCACCAACCCCATTACAATTGCAGTTCCAGATGCATTGTCATTTGCACCAGGAGTGTAACCAGTTTGGTCTGCAGAGATACCAATTAAGAAGAGAATCATTACTGGAATACTAAGAAGCAAAGACAGGAATTGGATGACTACCCAATCGAAGAATAAGTCAACAACATACAACAAAAGAAGGATAATCACACTTACAAAAGTGACCGTAGTAAGTGTCCTAAAGAAGCTGACCCAACGTTTTGAGCGATAGACAATTGGCATTCTGTGAGTATCTATATGTCCTATCAGAATGACTGTTTCCTTTGTACTCTCCTGCGAGGGTATATTTACACTGACATTTTGACTATCGCCTTTTGGCAACACAAGGCGGAAGAGATTAGGTTTGAACATCAATTCCAAAACCAATGAGCTAAGAGCAAGAATAGAAATCAAAATAGCTAGCAGAAGTCCAAAGAAACCTCCGAAAAGATAGAGAATCAAGCCAATGAGCACCAAACCAGAACCCAGAGCGAAAGGAAACCACGCGGACCTTGCACTTCTGAATGTTTCAACGAGTGGTGATAGTCCGAGAGCCTTGTAGATTCTTTCTGCATATTCAACAGCTTGTCTTTCTCCGAGTGTGGTTGATCCTCTTGGACCAATCTGCACAGAAAGATGTTCAATGTGTTTCTTGATTGATTCTATCTCTGACATCGAGTCTTCTCCAAACCAAATCAAACACTTCGAAGGTAAATAGATACCGACTTGCTATGTGAAAAGCAAATCGAAAGAAAGATACGCTGGGTAGCATAGGTACCTCTATTTATGCAAGAGAGGTGTCATTGATGGTTTACACAGGAATGAAGCCAAAAGATGAGATAATCGAACTCTTTTCATCTCATGTTTCTTCAGGAAAGGCTCAATTCTATCAGATGGTCGACCTTAACTTTGTCCTTGGAAAAAGAGAGGGACCATGGATGTGGGATGTGACAGGAGAAAAGAAACTCCTCAATTGCCATTGCAATGGTGGTGTGTTCAACCTGGGACACCGCAATCCTGAGATTCTCAATGTCTTGAAAGACTCTCTTGGTGAATTGGATATAGGAAACCATCACTTGATGAGTGAACAGCGGGCTAGTCTGGGAGAGAAACTCGCTGCAAACACACCTCCGGAAATCACTCGGACAGTCTTTGGTGTTGGAGGAGGAGAGGCAGTAGACTTTGCAATAAAGCTTGCCAGAGGACATACAAAGAAGCACAAGATTGTCTATGCCAAATCAGCATATCATGGGCATACTGGTTTAGCGCTTGCTGCAGGAGACGATCACTTCAAAGCCCCATTTGAACCACTATCTCCGGGATTCGTGGAAGTCCCCTTTAATGATGCACAGGCGGTATCTCAAGCAATCGACAATGAAACAGCTGCCGTGATTTTTGAAACAATTCCTGCGACCCTTGGGATGCCGCTTCCATCGGATGAATTCTATCCTCAGCTTCGTGAGATATGTGACGAAAAGGATGTTCTTCTCATTCTGGATGAGATTCAGACAGGTCTTGGAAGAACTGGTAAGCTGTGGTGCTTTGAGCACTATGGCATCGTTCCAGACATTTTCGCGATAGGTAAGGGCCTCTCAGGAGGTCTCTTTCCAATCACTGCAACATGTTATCGTGAGGACCTTGACTATTTCATGAACGAGAATCCTTTCATCCACGTTTCCACTTTTGGAGGAGCGGAAGTTGGATGTCCAGTTGCAGAAAAAGTATTGGAGATTACATCCGAACCATCATTCTTGGACCATGTAAACCAAGTCAGTGACCGTTTGAATGAGGGACTATTAGTAATGCGAGAGGACTTCTCAGAAATTCTGGAGGAGGTCAGGAGAAAGGGACTCTTTATGGGACTCAAGATGAGTGATATTGGATATGGACCACTCATGAGTATTGCATCCTACAATTGCGGCGTCTTTGCGGTTTATGCTGATAATGACCGGTCAGTCCTGCAATTCCTACCACCATTGATCATTGGTGAAGAAGAAGTGAACTATATTCTCAATTCAATGAGAAATGCATACGAGTACGCAAAACAACGACCAGACTATCTGGAGCTAGCAAGAAGCTTAGCTGTTTAGGAGTAGAGGAAAATGGAAATAGATACAGACCTTTTGATGAGATTTGAAGAAGGATTGAACCCTGCCAAACCTGAAGAATCTCCAATTCCAGCGCATGTTCTAGGATATGGTGAGATTAGCACCGTCTTTGAGATACTTCATGAAGGACAATCGGATATTGCCTTCAAGAGAATGCCACTCTTTGATACTATGGAGCAGGTAGAAAGATACAGAGATGTCTACAATCGCTATCATGATCACTTCAAACAAATCGGGATTGACATACCTGAATATGGGTCAGAGGTTATTGAAACAGGTAAAGGGCGAATTGTGCTTTATCTGTACCAGAGGAAACTACCAGCTGAATCAATCGGAAACAGTATGATTCATCAAATGTCAGAGTCTGGAGTTAAAAATCTCATACAGACTGTACTTAGCCAACTCAATAAGGTCTGGGAGTTCAACATGCGGAATAGTCCAGATATTGAAGTAGCTATTGATGGGCAGATTTCAAACTGGGCCGTGAAGAACTATCCTACAAACATCGCTAATTTTGATGGTGGGAGTAAACTCTTCTATTTTGATACAAGTACACCGCTCTTCCGAGAAAACAATGAAGAGCAGCTAGATGTAGAGCTGTTTTTGAAACCAACTCCACCGGGTATTAGATGGTATTTGAAGAAGTACTACCTACAAGATATTGTAGACAGATACTATGACTTCAGAAAGGTAGCTATTGATTTAGTAGCGAACTTCCTGAAGGAGCAGAGGAGTGAGCTTGTGCCAGACTTAGTTAAGCTGGTCAATGAGTACTTTGCATCAGAAACCGCTGTTTCTAATATTGAGCCTATCACGGTTGAAGAGATAGAGGAATACTACAAAGATGACGCTTCCACTTGGAGTCTCTATTTGAAAATGCGAAAGGCACATCGGTTCTTCAAGACCAAGATTATGAGAGGTTACTATGCCTATATCCTACCTGCAGACATTCAAAGGTAGCCCGTTGTGGTATTTGATAAAACTAAACACTAACAAGAAGAAAGCTCATTTCTTTTAGGTGATACAAGTTGACACAAGACAAACGCATAGATAGGATCAACGAATCCTTGAGAATAATACGAGAGGGAGAGAAGCATGGGGCAACGCTGAGAATGATGGGAGGATTAGCTGTACGTGCGCATTGCGAAGACTTGGAGTTTTGCGAACGGGAATATGGAGACATAGACTTAATCGCTTTAGGAAAGCAAGTGGTAGGGATTCGTTCAACCTTTGAGTCATTGGGATATACTGAGGATTCAGTAGTAGCAAGGTCAACTGATGGAACCCGTCTTCTATTCCAGCAAGATGGGACAAGTGACCATGTGGATGTATTTCTAGACGAACTGCGAATGGAACATACGATTGATCTCAGAGAACGGCTTCATATCGAGGAACTCACTATCTCAGTAAGCGATATTCTCGTCACTAAACTAATCATCTTTGACATGAATGAAAAGGACTATAGAGATATTTTCAGCACAGTCAAAGATCTTGAACTTGGGAATGAGGACATTCCTGGAGTGATTAATGTCGACTATATTGCATCAATTTGTTCAAGAAACTGGCCATTGTTTCAGGACTTGATTTCTAACATCGACCGTTGTGTACAAGTTCTATCTCACTATGATTTCAGTGAAGACGAGGTCAAGAAAATCAAGGATAGATTTCATACTATTAAGAAAACAATGGAAGCAAGGCCTAAGTCGCTGGGTTGGAAACTTAGAGCATTGGTAGGCAATAGACTTCCTGTCCGCGAAACCGTAGAGGAGGAAGACCTTCACGTAACTGACCTTTCAACTGAACTATCAAAACAGAGAAGTTGAATGAATCACAAATTAGAGCACGTTCATTGAATCACTATCTTAAAACATCCATGTACTTTCAGAAAGATATTATAGTATGCACTTAAAACTTCGAACGAAAGGAGCACTTAGTATATGTCAAAAGTCAAAGTACCAGACGAGGTTTATATCAAGGACTCAGTACATCTTGTGGAAGAAGCAGAGAAGGAGGGTTTGCATCTTCGAATATTGGGAGCTTTAGCCATTCACCTACACTGTCCAGGATTAGAGGAATTACACTTCAACCTTGACCGTCTGGGTCCGGGTGAGAATGCATTCACGGACATAGACTTCATGGCGTATCATAAACAGAAGGGGAAGATTCGTGATTTCTTTGAAGACAAAATGGGGTACAAAGTGGACCAGCATGTGCTCATGTTTTCCGGGAAAGATCGATTGATTTACTATTCACCAGATGATACGTACTATGTTGATGTTTTCTTTGACAAGCTGGATTACAGTCACCCAGTTGATTTTGGAAAACTCGGAAAAGGACGGCTGGAGTTAGATTCGCCCACAATAACTCTTGCGGATCTCGTCTTAGAGAAGACACAGATTCATGAGATTAATGAGAAGGACATCAAGGACCTTGTACTCCTTTTCATTGGTCACGACAATACAACAACAGAGAGTAGAGAGGCAATCAATGCTAAGTACGTAGCTGAAGTTCTGGCGGAAGATTGGGGTTTCTGGTATGATGCCACAACAAATCTTGAGAAAGTGAAGGGTTTTGTGCCGCAATATCAGGAACAAGGACTGATCACTGAAGAACACGCTAATGATGTTATTTCAAACATCAACGAACTTCTTGGGATTATCGAAGCTGAACCCAAGACAAAGAAATGGGAAAAGCGTGCAAAGAAGGGTACATCTAAACAATGGTGGCAAGATGTGGAAGAAGTCCATATCTAATTCATTGTATACTCTTCAAGAGTTCAATTTCATTTGCGGCTTTGTTAGACAAATTCTTGAACTCTTCGCTTACCTCGGGAAGGAATGTGGTTTTCTCTGAAGCTTTGAGAAAGAACGCTTGAGAGCTCTCCTCAATCATAATCGCAACCTTCTGAAGCGCGACATCATTTACAGTGTCTGCATTGGTTAAATCTAGTTCATAGGAGTCACTTTCAAAATCATGGATTGGTTCAAGAATCATCTCAGTAACATTTTCTCTTCTAAAACGAGTAAGTAAACGTTCACGTTTCTTTTGCGCTCGCTGAATACTCTCGAAGGCGTCTTTTAGACTAGACCCTTCGACTTGAGTCGTGTATTTACTATAAAACGCACCTATCTCTGATTCTCTTTCGAGGGCGAAACTAAGAATTGCCCCGGTCGTTCCCAGTTCCATTATCCAGCTGAACTCCTTAAGATCCTTCAAACCACCGTGTGATAATTACCTTGTCCTCAGTAAAGAATCTAATTCCGTCTTTTCCTTGACCATGTAGGTCTCCGAAGAAAGAGTCCTTCATTCCAGAGAATGGAAAGTGGGCCACTGGTGCAGCTATACCGATGTTAATTCCAACATTCCCAGCATGAACTTCATACCCGAATCTCCGAGCCCAACCACCACTTGAGGTGAATATCGATGCGGCATTACCATAGGGATTAGCATGAATTATCTCCAATGCTTCTTCGTAACTCTTCACCTTGATTACTGACATGACTGGACCAAAGATCTCCTCTTTAGCAATGCCCATCTCCGGTTTGACATCATCGAAAATTGTAGGCCCTACAAAAAAGCCATTGGGATGACCTTCTACCTTTACACCTCGTCCATCTAGTAAAAGGGTTGCACCTTCTTTCAGGCCCCTCTCAATGTAATCGATGGTTCTGGCTTTGGCTTTCGCAGTTATTACAGGACCCATCTGGACCCCTTCCTCTAGACCATTACCAACTCGAATCAACTTGGCTTTCTCAACAAGTAAGTTGACCAGGGATTCATGGATATCCTCCATGGCAAGAATTACTGCCCCAGCCAAACATCTTTCACCTGCGCAACCATAGCAAGAGGTCATTAGTGCTGAAGCAGTGCGTTCCAAGTCTGCGTCAGGCATCACTAAAAGGAAGTTCTTTGCGCCAGCTTGTACCTGTGCACGTTTTCCATTAGTTGCGGCACGTGCATAGACCTGTTTACCTACGGCTGTCGAGCCAACGAAAGATACTCCTTTCGTAATGGGACTATCCAGGAGTGCGTTTGCAGAATCAATATCACCATGTACTAAATTGACTACGCCATCTGGAAAACCAACTTCATCAATCAACTCAATGAGCTTCACTTGACTCAATGGAGCTATTGGTGATGGCTTCACAATGTATGTGTTGCCAGTTGCAACAGCAGTTGGGAGGAACCATAATGGGACCATACTTGGAAAATTGAATGGAGCAAGACAGAAGAAGACACCCATAGGTTGTCGAACGACCATCTCATCAATCTCAACAGCTACATCTTCAGCATTATAGCCCATCATCAATGAAGGTATGCCTGCAGCTAATTCTACATTTTCAATCCCACGTCGAATCTCTCCCCGAGCTTCATCGATAGTTTTACCATTCTCAATGACCACTTGACGAGCTAAATCTTCAAAGCGCTCTTCCATGAGCGCTTTCAGATCGAAGAAATATCTGGCTCGTGTGACGGGAATAGTTCTTCTCCATCTCGCAAATGCCTTATCAGCTGCGTTGATGGCGTCTTCAGTTTCCGCAACTGTGCTCATTGGCACTTTGGCGATGACCTCTCCGGTCGCAGGATTCAAGACCTCACGAACATCTGTTGAGTTTGACTTAATCCATTCGCCATTGATGTAGTTCTTAAGTATGGGGACATTGGTCATAAAAAATACCTTCTTGCTAGCTCATTTTTAGATTTCAACCAATATTGACGGCCTAAATATGCGCAGATTCCAACTTCTTAAATCTTGTGAAGGTCACATAACAATTCTATTCAACTTCAATATAGACCTTCTTGAGTCGTTTCGCTCGAGAGGTGACCCCTCGATAACGAATGTGCTCGTAATCGGTATTGTATAGTTCTAGTTCGACATCGCGAACCTCTGTATATACACCTTGTTCAAGTCTGCCTTTGAGAGCGCTACGGAGGGTATTGATGAGCTCTTGTGTCAGACTCTTCAGTTTTTTACTTGCACTGATACCGTCTTCAAACTCAGTGGCATAGATAGCATCGATGTATTCTGATAATTTGATCCGGTAGTAGACATATCCAGCAATTAGAAATGCAGCTCCAATGAAGAGTGCAATTAATGCGAATGAGAAATCAATAGAAATCCCAAAGATTATTGGAATCAGAGAGAGACCAACACCCAAGGGGAGAAATATGTATCCAAGAGAAAGTGAAATTCTTCTACGAGTTCGTATCTTATCGGACACTTCATCCTTCCAATTAGCCAGTGAAGCTCGAGCCTCATCCGCTTGAAGAATGACTTTCCTAATCTGAGGCCACTCTTTCTGATGGAAACTTCTCCCTAACTTTCCTTCTCTTATAGCATCCTTCAACTTTGTATAATCCAAACGGTGTCCAGACCTGTAAGCGTCAGT
>JBHLRT010000034.1:0-9394 GCA_048882305.1 Candidatus Thorarchaeota archaeon | reverse complement strand
GCTGCATTAATCGCTGTATTGCAGTCAGAGTTGATGTTTTTCAAAAGTATAGAAAACCTGTTCCCCCAAAGATCACCAATCTGAATCGGATTTCTTGTATAATGGATATCTCTGATATCAATGCGAGAGAGATCTATTGTACTGAGGTCTTCAACAGCGTTAGCTGGTACACTCATCAGTTGAGTTGTGATTGCGCGTTTGTCCTTGAGACCTGCATAACTGACATGGTTCCTAGAGATCCTTAGGGCTGATGCGAGAATATTTGCAACATCCATGGTTGAGAGGCCCATTTTCTGAACAATGAAAGTCAGAAATCGGTTGGATTCTCCTTCCACTTTTCTTGGTGTTTCTATAGTTTCTGGCCAATCGTGTATCGTAAGAATTGTCTGTTCTGCAGATATTTCTTCAACAACAAAGTCTTCAAATCGGTCCTTCAGCTTTCCACCCAAACCAGAGAATTCCGTTGAATAGAGCTCCATCCCCAGTGCCTTCTCGAGAGGATGCGCATCGATCAATATTCCCACCTACAACAGCTTGAGTTCTCCAGTCACTTCATCGATGAGTTCTGCTTTAGCAGGTCCAATACCAAGAACTGTGATGGTGCCAGGAGGGAGTTCGGTCATTCCTGCATCTCTAATCAATGCAAAAGGTAAACTGCGATTAACTGCTTGTCGACGTAATTCAATGAGTTCCTCCTCAGAACTCACTTTGACAGCAACCTTCTTCTGTCCCTCACGTAGCCAGGCCCTCCAGATCTCTGGTTTGAAGATTCTTGCCTGTTCAGCGGCTGACACAGCACCGTGAGCTACTTGAACTGCGATTTTCCCCTTACTCATTTCAAGGTCTGTCCTTACAGCAATGACTTGTTTATACGTGAAGGTTCTTTCAGTCAACGATACTACCTCCTCTTTGACTCAGGCTTGAAGGTTCATCTGAGGGGAGAGTTAAAAACGTGCCCAAAGCTCATTTAGCAGGGGTCTTTCGATGAATTTCGATGCTATCATTACTGGTGCAGGACCTGCAGGAATTCTTGCAGCCACAGAGATAGCAAAAGGAAAACATGAAGTCCTAATATTGGAGGAACATGAGAAGATAGGAGAACCTGATCATTGCGCAGGACTACTGAGTGCGTCAGGACTCCGGTCTCTGAACCTCAAGCCCCCAGATGATTGTATTCAGAATACAGTTGAAGGAGCAAGAATCTATGCACCTTCGGGGAACTCTATATTCATCGAACGTGGACGCCGCGAAGCATTTGTCATTGATAGAAGGAAGTTTGATTTCTGGCTCTCAGAAAATGCTGCTGATTGCGGGGCGAAGATTACCACAGGAAGTAAGGCGAGGGAAATCGTTCCTTCAAACAAAGAAACATTGACTGTCAAAACCAATGACCGGGATATTCAAGCAAAGGTAGTTGTTATTGCAGAAGGAGTACGTTCAGTGTTAGCAAAGAACACAGGATTTCAAACCATATCAAAACAGAGTAAACTTCCAGCATATCAGTACGAGGTCAAGGGAGTTGATGTAGAAGACGACCTCGTTGAGATGTTCTATGGACGTCAGCTTGCTCCGGGATTCTTCGCATGGATCATCCCGATGGGTGAGAGAAGAGCAAGGGTAGGACTGGCATCAAGAAATAAGTCAAAGATTAGACTTGACTCTGCGCTTCTCCATCATCCTATCATTAGTAAACGACTCAAGACTGCTGAAAAAATCCGAGGAATGGGAGGAACAGTGATTGTTGGACAACCCAAGACAAGGATTTCGAGTGATGGAATACTAGTTGTTGGAGATACTGCAGGCATGGTGAAAGCGACAACCGGAGGAGGAGTCATCATTGGTGGTCTCACTGCAAGGATGGCAGGAGAATCAATCAACGATGCCCTTCGAACAAATGATACATCACGAAAGATTCTCTCGAGATACGATAAACGGTTCAAATCAACCTATTATAGAGAACTTCAGACTATGTTCTATGCACAAAAGGCACTCACGTCCCTGACTGACAAGGGACTTGACTCGGTAGTTAGGGATGCAAGCGACTTGGGTCTTCTTAATATCATTAGAAAAGAAGGGGATATGGACCTTCAAGGACAAGTCATACGAAAACTCATCGCCAATCCACGAACATTCTTGTTGGGTCTGAAAGCGGTAAGATACATCAATCCATTCCTCTAGCTTTATGAACTGAAAAACTACAGACTTCAAGAGGTTAAGACAAATGTCAGAGTCGGTCCAGAGTGATGTATTGGACACTGCGATGGGAATTCTTGAAAATTATCCCATTTGTGACAGATGTCTTGGCCGACAGTTTGCCTGGTTGAGTACAAACACTTCAAACAGCCAACGAGGAGAGTCTTTGAAACTCACCCTTTCAATGATAGCTGATTATGAATTGAAGTCTGAGAATCCTGTTAACGGAAAGAGGATTATCAGCATTTTAGCTAACCATGGTATGTTTAAACCAGCACAAATTATCGCAGAGAAGAATTCGATCGAATACTCAAAACACACTGAATGTCATCTATGTTCAATAGATGGAGAATCTGTCTTTGACAGAATTGAAATCATCGCTGGGAAAGCAGCGGAACTTGTGAAGGATATTGAATTTGATAATTTTCTTGTGGGAACTATACCTATCGTTTTGCTCGATGAGCATCAAGATGACCTTAGAGCAAAGTTCTCACTTCTACATGCTGAATCACTCAAATCAGATTTCAGTAGAGATCTTGGAAAACAACTTTACGAGATTCTGAAGAAGGATGTAGAATTCGAACGACCAAACTTGGTTATTCTTTATGACATGATCAATGATGAGATTAAACTACAAATCAACCCGGTTTTCGTTTATGGTCGATATCAAAAACTTAAGCGTGGCATTCCACAAAGCAGATGGGACTGCAAAGAATGCAAGGGAAAAGGTTGCGAAGAGTGTAAAGGAACAGGTCGTCGCTATTCCGACTCTATCTCAGAATATGTCGGAAATGTAGCTCAGGATGTGTTGAAAGGTACTAAATTCAAGTTTCATGCAGCGGGCAGAGAGGATATTGATGTCCTCATGCTTGGTGAAGGAAGACCTTTCGTCGTGGAAATTTCTGAACCAAGAATAAGGAGTCCAGACTTGACAACCCTGACGAAAAAGATCAACAAAGAAGCAAAGAAACGTATCAAAGTTCAGGATCTAAGAATTACAACAAGGGAGCATTCTCAGAAACTGAAAGAAGATGCTTCAACAAACATCAAGGAGTATCAAGCAATTGTCCATGCCGACCATCCGGTAGACAGTGAAAATCTCATGAGAGCTGAAAAGGAACTCTCGGGGTGTGAGATTGAACAAAGAACCCCAAATAGAGTTGCACATCGAAGAAGTGACCTTGTCCGGAAGAAAATGATTCATGAGGTCAAACTGAAGAAGCTGAATAATGACCAGATTGAAGCTTTCTTCAAGGTGCAAGGTGGAACCTATGTAAAGGAGTTAGTTTCTGGAGATGATGGTCGAACAATCCCATCACTTGCAAGCAAACTTGGTGTTGGATGTGTTTGCGAAAAATTAGACGTTACAGCAATATATGGCAAGAGCATGTAAGTTGCATCAATCAGCTATAGCTGTTGCGAAATCCTTAAGTGTTGACCCAAGAGGTCTTGCTGGAACTCGGGTGTTGGTTCTGCGAAATAACTTCAGTTCGAGTTACAAAATTATAGCATGTGATACCCTATGGTCAAAAAGAGTCATGGCTACAGAGCACGTACCCGTAGCTTGATGAGTAAAAGAGTACGCCAACGCGGACTTGGCTCACTGAGCAAGGTGCTAATTGACTATGAATTAGGTCAACGTGTAGACATAGTAATCGATTCTGGTTTTCACAAAGGAATGCCTCACCGTAGGTATCAAGGCAGAACCGGTGTAGTTACAGGCTTGAGAGGACGAGCAGTTGTTGTTGATGTCAGTCTAGGAAGTGCAACAAAGACACTCATTATCAGACGCGAGCATCTCCAACCAAGTAGAGGTTGAGTAAAAATGCCAAAGGAGATCATCAGCGAAGAAGAGATAACTCTCCCACAGGTCAAGAAACTCCTTGCCCAAAGGCAAAAGGAAGGGGAACTCTCATTCCAGCAGTCCATCACACAAGAACATGCTAGTACATTTTCAAAAATGGCTCCTGCAGTCGCCACTAAGCTCTTAGAGCGATTGATTAAGACCTATGATATCAGTAGAGCTTTGGCAGTACAGATTGTGAATATTGCTCCTACTACAATAGAAGAACTCAGAAGCATACTAGATTCTAAATCCTCAAGCCTAACAGAGGACCAATTGATTGAGATTGTAGACCTTGTAATTAAGAATAAATCCTAATTAGAATGGCGCATAGTGTTTCTTAGTCCGATTAGTTTTTATCCAATCAGGGCAATCACTATCTCAATGTGCCCTTATAACGATAGGAGTGTTAATAGATGGAAGGACCTCAAAACAGGATGTTTGAGACGCATGCGTATATCCTGTCAGTTGTCCCTCCAAAAGAGTTCCTAAGGGATTCACGTCCCAGAGGTGACACTATTATCCAGGGCATTGGGGAAGGTCATTTTACACTGTTGGAAATGATTCCCAAAAAAGGTGTAAAAGCACACCCCCAAGAACGAGTTTCTATTGATCGTAATTCACCTAGCAAAATAGACCATGTCAGAAGAAGAATATTCTATGATGACTTAGTACCTGAAAGTGTAGCAGAACTCGCTCTTGTAATTGAAATCATAGTTACAAAGCATGAACACAAGTTTGTACAATTCTTTAATGAGGCTGCTCCAATAACGACCAGGATGCATTCACTACAACTTCTTCCGGGAATCGGACAGACTCTAATGTGGGCAATTCTTGAAGAGCGGAAACGAGATCCTTTCAAGAGTTTTGATGACATTGCTGCTCGGACTAAATTGCAGAATCCAAAGAAGGTCATTACTGCTCGAATCATTGACGAACTAAAAGAAGATGTTAAGAGGTGGTTGTTCGTTAGACCACCAAAACGAGATGAAGAAGAGCAGAACCATAGAGAACGTCCACACAGGCGATAGAATGAGCATAATGTAGGTGAGTGCTCTGTCAGAAGATGTTCGTAAGCTTCTCAATAGATACAATGTGAAACCAAAGAAGAAGCGTGGACAGAGCTTTCTATTCAATCATAGCATAGCCAAGGAAATTGTTGAACTTGCAAATCTTTCTCAGATGGATGTGATTCTGGAAATAGGGGGAGGACTTGGAATCTTAACACGGCTGATTGCAGAAAGTGCAAAACATGTCCATGTGATAGAAGTAGATCATGGCCTAGTGACAGCACTTCATGATGTTCTGAAAGATTTCAGTAATGTCAACATCATAGAGGGAGATGCTCTCACAGTGGACTTGCCTAGTGTGAACAAGATAATAGCTAATCTGCCTTACAGTATATCATCAGAAATCACATTTCGAATATTGAAGGAAATTCAGTTCGAAACTGCGATTCTGATGTATCAGAAAGAGTTTGCTTCTCGACTCGTAGCTCTTCCGGGCACTAGCGACTATTCTCGACTCACTGTCAATGTGCAATATCATGCGAATATAGAAGAAGTGTTAGATGTCCCTGCAACCATGTTCTATCCTCTGCCAGCAGTTGATTCTACCGTGGTCAGAATGACTCGACGACTGAATGGACCATTTGCAAGGGATGATGAGATTTTCCATTGGATGGTTGGAGGTATCTATCCATACCCAAACAAGAATCTGCGTAAGGTGTTACGGATTTGGTTTCGAAACCAAGGTTTGGAAAAGGATCTTGCTGATGAAGTTCTGCGACGTGCAGGAAATGTTGTATCAGGGAAAGAACGTCTTCGCTCAATCACTCTTGAGAACTTGATTTTTCTCAGCGATGTCTTTCTTGATTTGATTCAAGAAAGCGAAATAGCAGACCCAAGGGTGTGAGAAGAGTGGATGATGAGATACCAGATATTGTAGTCTTCCCCGGAGTATATCCACCTTCTGAAGATACCTATCTCCTCTTAGATTCCTTGGATATTCGACAGGAAGATAGCTTTCTTGAGATAGGATGCGGTACAGGATTCATCACAATAAATGTAGCAAGGAAGACACATAGTGTTGTTTGTATTGACATCTCTCTTGATGCGGTCAAAAATACTTTTGAGAATCTGAAGAGAAACAATCTCTCCGAACGGTGTCATATCATCCAATCAGATCTTCTTGGAGCATTATCGCCATCAGTCAAATTCTCATTGATTGTGTTTAATCCACCGTATTTACCAGAGGACCAGTATGTTACTGAGCTAGATCATTCTTTTGTGGGGGGTGAAACTGGTATCGAGCTCACTATACGATTCATCAATCAGGCAGTAGAACACCTGATGGAAAAGGGACGAATCTATGTCGTTGTTTCGAACCTTGCAAACATAGATTCGATTCAGCGGAAAATGATCGATTGTGGATTGGATGTTGCGTTAATTTCAGAGGAATCCATGTTCTTCGAAAAGATACAAGTACTGAAAGGAACTCTCTAAGAGACCACAAGGAAACTGTTTTATAAAACTCTGAATGAGGCCGTGAGAAGCGTTCTTGGAGTCTCGTGAGGGAACAAGATATGTCGGAAAAAAAGAAAGCAGCTAAGCCAAAAAAGAAGCCAGCCAAGAAAACTACAGCAAAAACACCTGCTAAAAAGGCACCAACAAAGGCGAAAGCAGTCAAGGTTGAAACCGTTGTTGGAGAGAAAAGTGTGATTCTGATTGATTACAGTGCAACAACAAAAGACAATGGTGTTGTCTTTGATACAACAATGGAAGAGGTGGCTAAGGATTCTGGTATTTACAAAGAGGGCGATCGATACGAGCCAATGCTGGTTGCAATAGGTTGGAATTGGTTGCTTGCTGCACTTGAAGAGAAATTGATTGGATTAAAAATTGGAGATTCAAAGACAGTCGAAATACCTCCTGAGAAAGGAGCTGGAGAAAAAGATCCAAGAAAGATCAAGATGATTGCCAAGACCAAACTCGCCAAGCAAAAGGCACGTCCCATTAAAGGCGAGTCAATCACATTTGGAAATGAACGGGGTGTAATCACTGCAGTATTTGGCAGACAAGTACGAGTAGATTTCAACAGTCCTCTCGCAGGGAGAATCTTAGAGTTTGATGTCACTATAAGAGATATCATTTCAGACCCACTTGATAAGGTGAAAGCGGTCATCAAGAGGAGAATGCCAGGAATACCTGATGAAGAGTTTGACTTCTCAATATCAAAGAAAATCATCTCAGTAGACATGCCATGGAGAACTCGATACATCCCAGATGTACAGTACGCAGAAATTGGTATAGCTGCTGATGCCCTTAAGGTAATCCCTGATGCGAAACAAGTCAAGCTTACTGTGACATTCGACCGCCCCGAAGAGAACACAACTTAGTGAAAAATGCTCAGAGGAAATTTGATGGTCACTGAGAAAACCTTAAAATATCATAAACAAGACGTGAGCCTGTCACTAGTTCTCTAGATTTCACCTCCTATACGGAGTTAATTAACATGGAACATAATACACAGCCCCCGGCTGAATTGAAGACGGGGACAACAACGGTTGGTCTAATTGCAAAGGATTGCGTTGTTCTGGCTAGTGATCAGAGAGCCACTATGGGTTATCTGATCGCAAATAAAACAGCCAAAAAGATTCACAAAATCACTGATCGCATAGGTGCAACAATCGCGGGATCTGTTGCTGATGCACAAGCAATAATGGACCTCCTTAGAGCAGAAGCCAAGCTCTTTGAAATCCAGAGAGGCAGACCTATGAAGGTCAAAGCCTTGACACGTCTTCTCAGTAATATTATGTTCCAAGGACGAGGACTCTACATGCTAGGGTCACTTGTGGGAGGATTTGATGACGAAGGTCCTCAAGTCTTCTACACGGACTTTGTAGGTAGTGTGTTACCTGACAAATATGTTGCCAATGGATCAGGCTCGCCTGTGGCTCTTGGTGTTTTGGAAAATGGCTACAAAGATGACCTACCAAAGAAAAAGGCAATTGAACTGGCAGTACACTCCATAGCAGCAGCAATCGAAAGAGATGCAGCAACTGGTAATAACATACTTGTTAGTGTTATTGACAAGAGTGGATACCAGGAATTAGACAAAGAAACCATCCACAAGATCTGGAAAGGGCAGTAGTGACAGTATTTGTTGAACATTTGGCGAGATAAACTCGCCTAGGTCTGTCCAACACAAGTGTGTTAGTCCAGACTCAGGCCAAATGGGGAATTGATAGGCCCAGGATTGTGATGAACACCCATGCAAGCCAATGACGAACAGGAAGAATATGTTGATGTTAGAGAGGTAGTTAAGAAAGCATTACCTCGTTCAGCCGCGATTAGCTCAGTGGAGTATGAAGGTCCAGAGATTGCTATCTATTCTAAGGCACCCAAGATTCTACTTGATGATGGTGACAAGATTAAAGCCTTGGCACGCAAGATGCGAACGCGACTCGTTGTAAGGTCAGCACCAGAAGTCCGTTTGACTCACGAAGAAACTGAGAAGGCAGTTAGGGAACTTGTCCCAAAAGAGGCTGAGATCACATCGATTGACTTTGATATCTCAAGGGGAGAGGTAATAATCGAAGCGCAAAAACCCGGCTTAGTAATTGGACGGAGTGGTACAACTCTCAGAGAGATTACAAGACAAACATTTTGGCGTCCCAATGTAATGCGGACACCTCCCATCGAGAGCAAGCTCATCAAGCAGATTAGATATATTATCCAATCTGAGGCTGCGACACGTAACAAATCATTTCGTGAGATTGGTAGAAGGATACACAGACGAACACTTGTGAATAACGGATGGATACGACTTACTGCGATGGGTGGATTTAGAGAAGTCGGAAGACAATGCATGTTCCTACAGACTTCAGAGAGCAATATTCTGGTGGAGTGTGGCGTCAATGTAGGTACACCATCCAAAGCTTTTCCCCGACTCGATATGCCTGAGTTCAGTGTTGATAATTTAGATGCTGTTGTTATTACTCACGCACACTTAGACCACTGTGGGATGGTGCCATTTCTTTTCAAGTACGGATACCGTGGTCCTGTCTATATGACCCATCCAACACTCAATCTAGCAACACTTCTTCAGCTTGACTATCTAGATGTAGCAGAGAGAGAAGGAAAACTCAGACCATATAGAGACCGCGATGTGAAGGAGGCAATCCTACATACTGTGCCTCTGAGCTATGGGGAGGTTACGGACATCGCACCGGATGTAAGACTCACGCTTCACAATGCAGGACACATTCTTGGGTCATCCATTGTTCATTTCCATATTGGCGATGGTCAATACAATATGGCGTATACTGGTGACTTCAAGTTCGGAAGAACACGACTG
>JBHLRT010000033.1:0-9481 GCA_048882305.1 Candidatus Thorarchaeota archaeon | reverse complement strand
GATGGAGGAATGCGTGGTGGGATCCCGTCGAGAGATACACGAGCACGCACAATCACACTTTACATTGACAAAACTCCATTCAAAGCCACTTTGGGTATATCAACTGAAAGCACACTCTATCTCTATCTAGTAGACAAACAGGGAACGATTCTCTGGGAGGAATCAGGCGAATTATCTGATGATAAAGCTACTTCACTTGAAGAAGCTCTGAACGCTGCATTGAATGTTGAAAGAGACTGATGTGAGAAACATATCTTGAGGATATGAGTTAATGGACTAATCTTCAAAGAAAAGAGGAGGAAAGCAGCGAGTAAAGTCCTTCATAGGTCCAATACTATGCTGCTTTGCTTCCAGGTGGAAGGTCATCGAGCTTTACGGGCACCCAATCACCTTCTTTGTCAGCTCGTTCTATAGCTAGAATCATACCATTACTCTCTATGCCGCCAATCTTCTTTGGCTCTAGATTCACTAGGAAAAGAGCTGTGAGACCTTCAAGGTCTTCTGGCTTGTAGAGATGCCCGAGTCCGGTTGCCATAGTGCGTTTCTCAGTCCCGATGTCAACCTCAATCTTGAGGAGTCGATCCTTACCTTTCATCTTTTCACACTTCAGAATTTTACCTGCTCGAAGGTCGATCTTCTGAAAGTCATCATATGATATTGTGTCTTTTATCGGTGCCAAATTTAGTTTCACCTCTCCTGATGCTTCTCCACTTGTTGCAGCAACTCGGTCACTAATTATTTGCTTCAGTTCAACCAGGAGCTCATCATCAATCTTAGAAATCACTGGTTTTGGTTTGACTATCTTGGTTCCCACTTCAGGAGGAGTCAAAGCATCCTCAAGTAGAGTATCATGAACAGATTTTGCATCATTGCCAAGTTGAGTCCATATTGCCTCTGCAGCTGATGGAAGGAACGGTTCAATGAATACAGCAAGTGCCTTTGATAAGGCTAAAGCATTGAACAGAACCTCACCTGTCTTCTCTTTGTCTTCTTTGACCAATTTCCATGGCTGTTGAGACTGGAAGTATTCATTTCCAATTGATGCAATTCTCAGAACTTCATCAGCGACCTTCTTGAGCTCATACTCATTCACTGCATCGGTTATTGTAGTGATAGCGGTCTCAAGCTCCTTCTTCAGTTCTGAATCGAGTTTGCCCTTTGTCACCTCGCCAAAGTGTTTGTGAGTGAAGTGGATAGCTCGATACAGAAAGTTGCCCAGCGTTGCTACAAGTTCATTGTTTACTTTCTCAGCGAACGCATCCCAACTGAAGTCCAAGTCCTTTGTCTGTGATGTATACGAAGCAATGTAGTATCGAAGATAGTCTGGATCAAGACCTCTGTCAAGATAGTCCTCTTCAACCCATACCACATAGCCGCGACCTCTGCTGAAGTTATGACCCTCAATCTTGACCATTCCTGATGCAACAATGGCGAACGGCAGGTTGTACCCACTTCCCTTCAGCATGGCAGGCCAGAATATGCAGTGATGTTGGACAATGTCAAGACCAATGTAGTGTACTAGTCGACCGTCACCGGGTTTCCAGTACTTTTCCCATTCATCTGGTTTACCAATCTTCTTTGCCCATTGCTCTGTGCTCGACATATAACCAATCGGTGCGTCCACCCAGACATAGAGGACAAGTGAGTCATCTCCAGGGAACTTGATCCCCCAGTCGAGGTCTCGCGTGATACACCAGTCTCTGAGACCCTCTTTCACCCATCCTAGAGCGAAGTTTCTCGCGTTCTTTGTGCCGTCAACAGTCTGCAGATACTCTCCGATGAAGTCCTCAAACGCGCTAAGTCGAAGGAACTGGTGCTTTCTCGTGATTGGTCGTGTGGGATTTCCACATACTGCACATCGAGGATTCAGGATCAACCCTGGTTCGATGTATCGGCCACAGCCTTGATCGCACTCGTCTCCCCGAGCATCCGCTCCGCAGTATGGACATTCTCCGCGCACGAATCGGTCAGGTTGAGACCTGCCACAGGTGTCGCAGAAGGGAGTCTCAATCTCCTTTGCATAGATGTGTCCGTTGTCTATGAGAGTCTGCACAATCTGAGTTGTTCGGTTGCGGTTCTCCTCACTGTCTGTGTGCCCATAGTTGTCAAAGAAGATGCTAAGTCTAGGGAAGGTTTCCTCCAGAATTTTATGGTACTTCTCAAAGGTCTCTTTTGGTGTGAAGCCCTCCTTCTCGGCTTGGACAATGACTGGCGTACCGTGAGTGTCAGAACCACAGACGAACGTGACATCCACTCGCATTTTCTTCAGGAGTCTGACAAACACGTCGGCAGGCACATAGGTCCTGAGGTGACCGATGTGCATTCGACCGCTTGCATAAGGAAGACCACAAGTCACAAGCACAGGATCTTTGGTTGGATAATTATTCAGTTTAGTCACACTCCTTTTGATATTGATGACCTACTCCAAAGTGATGCGGTAACTCTGCAGAAAATGTGAGATACTCTACTCTGAGGTGTCTCGCATAAGCGACCTTTGAAACTAGTGTTCTGTCGTTTCTTTCGTTGAGTTCTTTTCCCGCCTTCAGTAAAGTAGGTTATCGCTTCAGCGAGGTCTATGGATATAACTCTAACGATAATTCAAGATACTGATTCAAAAAAAGGAAACTGGAGCTCAGTGAAAAGAGAGCCCCAGTTTGTAATCACATTACCACCAGAGAAACATCACATGGTTGTTAGTTCCTTCGTCCAACACCGTACTACTGTCACCTTTTGTAAGGACCCAGCAATTTGATGTCCCAGGCCCTAGCCAGATCGCAGCGACATCAGCTTCCAAATCAGCAACGTCATTTAGGACAAGAGTCCAACCACTTACTGTATCTCCAAAAATGCCAGTGAGAATACCTGCTTCTCCACTTCCACTGATGGTGTTACTAACAAGTCGCAGGTCCTGCACCCCATTACCAACGAAACCCCAAGCATATTCACCGCCCAGTACAATGTCATTCTGATAGGCAAAGACTGACACTCCCTCTACCTCTCCTGGCACAGCAAGGATGTCGTCAATCCAGATCCCGTTCGAGTAAGCAGGCACTTCGATATGATTGTGATGGATATATGCCCGACCTGGTTCTAAGTAAGAAGCATAAGCACCATTTGCCAGATAGATACCGTACCAACCGCCTTCGCCGATCGAAACGTCGTTGAATGCCACTTCTGCTCGTGAGTTGTAGAGGTCATAGATTTCAGGACCAACCAGGACATTCACGTAGGTGTTTCGCACAATCCGAAGACGCGAATCCACTGATTGTCCAGGAATGACGCTTGAGCCAAGGCTGTTCTCGAAGTGACATCCCTCAATCACATATGTTCCACTGATTCTCTCATTCGCGAAGGTGTCAACATTGATTCGACCCTGAATGAATATCCCATTCTGGATGCTAAAGCCGAATGGACCATAGATCTCTCCAACCTCACCCAATGTCTCAAGATTCTTGGCAGTCACGTCGAAGTAGGATACGGTCTCTTCGTTCCACTCACCGACGACTTTACCCGTGATTTCGATTGGGTTCATAGCCCTGAAACCACCATATTCCGGCAACCATAATTCAGTCGGGTATTCTACCGTCACTGTGAAGTCGCTCAGCTGTATCTTGTATGGGTGTCTACGAGTGCTTGTGGAGTACTCATCCTGATAGAACATTAGCATTCGTGGATTCCCAAGACCAAGATTGGGTGGGTCTTGCAACGGAAAGTTATCTATACTATGAAGAACTGTCTTTCCCTTCCCATAACCCTTGAATGTCCCATCAAAGTTGACACCAACGAGTGTTTCACACAGATAGAAGTCACCTTCTTCAAGTAGAACTGTTCCTTTACCTGCGGCGATGACGTTATCTATCGCTTCCTGAATATTCGCAGTGTCTGTGACTCCAGTCATATCACCAGATGGAGCCACTACGAATGCATGGTGTCCGTAATGTCTCGCAGCCACAGGGCCAACCAGTGACATGCAAAACACAAAACACAGAGCCACCGCTAGTATTCTCATCTTGTTTTGTTTCAAGTTCTCTCCTCCTGCATCCCTACTCGTATCCGTAGGGAGTACCACATATTGCTCTACAGTAGTCATGGTCAATCAAGACTCGTTCCGCACAACGAGTCGAGAACCCCCAGGGCCCGCTGATAGTTTTCGTAAGCTCTTTTGTGTAATAATATTACGTGTCAGATGCTGGATATAAGTCTCGCGATAGTTCAAACATTTGTTAATCAAAAAAGTAATTCTGAAAAGTAGATAGAAAGAGAAATCGCGCAAGTGGAAATCCTAAATAGAGTCCAAACTGACAACGAAAGCAGGTTGAGATGAGATGACAAAGAGCACTGAACCTTCAATCGTCTTGAAATCGAATCTAGGATATGCTCTCATGTTACAGGTCATTTCTGCAGTTTCCATCATAGGTGGCTTAACATACTTTGGCCCATTCAGTTTTGATCTGGTCTCGTTTATACTCATAATACTACTCTATGCGATTGGATTCATTCAGCTACTGGTCACAAGGTACGTTATGCAGAGGGAGAAGTATGGCGTCCTTGTTGCTATCGGATTCGCTATCATCACTCTCTCGCTCTCCTTTAGTCTGGCTGTATACTGGTGGGAGATCGGATTCCACGAAATACAGGCATTCTTCTACTTCGCAGTAGGGACAATCAATGTCCATCTGACAGTCTTTTTGAGAAAAGTAAAATCTGAATCAGTTGAGTAGACAATTGGCGTATAGACTGTTGTTCAAAGTTCAATTCAGAACCTATCGGTTTCTTGGTCTGTGAGGAGCATTTTGTAGTGCTCTCGCATGCTCCCCAAAGAGCATGGAAGGCGGAATAAAGGTCCTAACCACAACAGCCAGTTTCGCTTGAGCTGCTCTCTTGTGTTGGACCAACAGCAGTATCAGGACAGTCACCCTGGCGTTTCCGTGCTTGATTCCAAACACAACCGCAGCCCAAGTTCATGACAGTGATGGCACCGCCTAGACAATTCTTGGCACATGCAGTACAATTTGTACAAGCTTCTAGTCTAGCAACGACGGCAGGACCCTCCACAGGAAGTTCCCACACATCAAACCCGCACACCTCAAGACAATTGCCACACCTGTTACACTTCTTCGGGTCATATGAAAAATCAGTCCGACCTGACTCCGAGATTGTAATCACAGTTGTCATTTTCTTCACCACCCCATAAGCGCAACAAGGATATTGAATCCTACTATCATGACAATCCCGACTTCAATTGTGTATAACATATAGGGGTATTCACGTTCAATCACCTTTGGGTTACTTATTGATGTCATTCCAGACCAATCCATTGTCAGAGAGATTGCGATTACAAATTGAGCAATAAGCCAGACTATGTACTCGGTCCAATGTGCTCCGAGAATAAACATGAGGAGGACAGCGACGGGAAGGGTGATGGCTGCCAATCCAAGCCCACGGAGATAGAAAGAGTTCTCTTTTGCAGGAAGAATGGGAAAGATCAGTCCAAGGACAAAGGCATTTCCAACTAGCGCAATGAAGAGTTGGATGATCAGTAACACAATACCAACACTGATGGTGATGACTTGTGCTGAGATAGACTGGACAAGCAGAGTAGCAACTACATCGATAAGGAAGATTGAACCAAAGATGACTGCAAGCGGTCGTCCAAGTAGTACAGCTAAAAGAAATGGAATGTGTGCCACCGTCTGTTCCATTCTCTCTCTAAGGTTGAAGGTCACAGTGGCCATTTCACGAGGTTTTGGTTTTGGCTTCTCAAGTTCAAGCCACTTGCCCAAGTCCTGAATTCTAACAGGTCCGTACCGAGCCCTGAAACCAGTCCTCTGGTGAATCTCTCTTGGGTTCATTCCAGCTGCAGAGAGTTGAGGTAGGATGATCTCTCGATGATTAACAACCTCATCAAGGTGCGTCAGATGCATCATCTCAACAACATCATTTGTGTGGAAGTGGGTCCCTCTAGCGGCACACCAGACATTGATTCCATCTGTATCACAAACAAGGACCCACGCATCTATACCATCTTTAACAAGAGCACGCATCACTGTGTAGTAGGTCAATTCATAATTCGCTGTGACCACAACAGGACTGGCCCCAGATGGATTGCCTGATATATACAACCCAGGAGCAATTGGTATGCCTCGCCATCCGCCTGTAATATGATTGTACCAAATTCTGGTTCTTGCCTTGACACCTTGGAACACTATTTGTCTCTTTTCGAAAACTGATTGATGCTGATTATCGCTGACTCTTCCTATTGCCAATGATATCTCAGGGCCATACTTTTCGAAATCTGTGATTTGTAGTCCTGATGTTTCAACGATTGATTCAAGATTGTCAACTGGTGGCATTAGTTCCCTTTTGGCTAGTTTCTGTGCTCTTGACCTCTGCTTCCAAAAATTCCTCAGTTCACTTTTTTCCGCTGGCAGTGTTTCTGATGCCACAGCAAAGATACCATTCGGATTCAGCACTGATCTAATACGTTGCAAAAGGAGTTCGCGCTGGTGCGGTTTCAATTCAGAAAGTAGGAAAGTGCTCACGACAAGATCGTATCTCTCATTTAGTTGAGGAACATCAGCATATGCAGAGTCATGTCCAGGACTTGACAAGTTTCGATCTAGAATTTCAAGGAACTCGAGTGCATCTGCCATGAAAAAAGCAGAACTCTTCTCCAATCGAGCTGAGTTCCTCTGTGCTGTTTCAATCATACTTTCACTTGAGTCAACACCAACTACTTCTGCTCCTTTTCTGGATGCCTCTTGTGTGAGCGAACCGGGTCCACATCCAAGATCGAGGACACGCATACCGGGTTTGACGAGTTGAAGTATTCTCTCATGCACTATAGCCATTCTGCCATCTAGGACCTTGTTGAACTCCTTGTCATAGGTATCTGGAGACCGTTCTAGGGCGGCCATAAACGCTACTGCCATCTTACTCCACTCTGCTCAGGACAGAGCGTATTTTTACCTTCACATGTAGCAGGACTACATGCATGTCATACTATCATGATTTCCCTGCCATCTGCCGAAATAGCAGAGATGCGATCAGCAAGTCAATCATGAAGCTCAGGTTCCTGAAGACTAGGAAGGAGGGCTCGATGATTGCCACAACTCCAAGACCCACATAGAGTCCCAGCAGGATGACAAAGACCACCTTTGATGTCCGGAACTCAGGGGGGTCACTTATCGAAATAAGTAGGAGCACGATGAATGTGAATCCAGCCATGTAGCTCGAGATATCTTTCACGAACATGACCGTCCAGAAAGACGAGAAGACACTATCAGCAGGCACCCATCCATTGGGGACTCCTGTTAGTAATGCTACCTGATATGCGTTCTCGACCAAGTCAGAGATGAATGTCAGACTTCCAAGTGCAAATGACACCTTTGCAAAGAGTTCCTCCTTTCCCTTTGTCAGTAGGAAAAGTCCATAGAAGATGCTGAGATAACCAATCATGAAGAAGTTGTCAAACACCAAACTAGCCAGCTTGATGTTGATGTCAGCGGGAGTTGCAGCAACAAGATCAGCAATCACATTTGCAATTGGTCTGATCTCATAGAGGTTACCCCCTCCAGGATTGAGAAGAGTTGTCGCAGTCATTCCAAGGGTCATTATGAACCCAAGGAAGATGAAGACTGATATGACATTTAGCCGCGAACCAATGTTCTCTGTCATTTGTTTCACCAATCGATGAATGTAAGGAATTAGGAAACAATCGAAACCTTAAGAATATCGTTAGTTAGAACACGTGTTCCAAAGTTTTCAATAGTTGAATTCGAAAAATACGAAAATCTACGAAAACTATCTTCTTGTCTTGAGTCGCCGACGCATTGTTCGCTCAGCTTGAAGTCGGTGCTTTCTGAGAATGGTGGATGTCCCCTTGGAACGGGACAGTTTGGTCTTTGGTTCAGCGGTCATTTTGATCATCTCGTTGAGATGGTGTGGGGGTAAGACCTAGGGGAGTCCACCCCCACTGTGTCTCTGATGCCGGGAGGTGCACTCGGAGACAGCGAATTGACCTCATTGGAAAATGAGGATCGTAAAGTTAGGAACTCGCATAGAGGTAACGCAGACTTTGTGCGTCTTGGTCTGTAGGTTCACGGTCGCTGTCCAGAAGCCCGTACAGGGTATGGAGGACTTCCGCATTCTTCTGGAGGGTTGATGTTGGTCGGGATTCCTCGGTCATCGCGTTCGTCTCCGTTGCTCCGTTTCTATATTTTCTTTCTGTGGTACAACACACCTCTATTTCCACTAAATCTGCTTTTAAAACTAGGCGTTATGTTGGAGATACGTAGGTATGACAGAGGTAATACAAGGAACAGATGTGGAGAATATACGCACAGAGTTGAGCTAGAAGGCTGAAGAACCCGCTGTAGTGCACCTACTTTTTCCTGTTCCAGACGAAGAAAAGGGGAGAGGGGGGTCGAAAATTCTATACGAAAATACTGAGAAGGTCTAGTTTTTATCACGAGAGCTTGTTGCTTGGTGTGGCGAGTTAGGAATGAAATTGAAGCTGGTTCTTTTCACATTCATCCTTTGCTTGAGTCAGGCGTGGATCGGATGTGCACCTTCAGTAGATGCGCAGTCAATCTCATACTTTCCGGATGAGAGTTGGACATCAACCAGTCCAGAGGACCAAGGAATGAAATCGAGCGTCTTAGAGGAGATGATGCAGTTCATTGAAGGTTCGGATGCAGCAATCAAGGGACTAGTTGTGACACGAAATGGATACATTGTGGAAGAAGCCTATTGGGACTATCATACAGAGAATTCAACCCGACACATCTTCTCATGCACCAAGAGTTTCACAGGTGCATTGATTGGGGTGGCTATCAAAGAGGGATTCATCGATAACGTGAGTCAGAAAGTCTTGGATTTCTTCCCGGGCATGACAATAGAAAACATGGATTCGCGAAAGGAATCAATGACGATTGAACACCTACTCACAATGACCCATGGACTTGATTGGAATGAATGGAACATATCCTATGCTCACCCGGATAACATGTATAATCAGATGTTTGGATTTGGAGTGAATTCTGTGCAGTTCTTTCTCAGTTTGCCGTCGGTCTATGATCCCGGAGAACACTGGGTGTACACCACTGGTGCTTCACACGTTCTCTCTGCCATCATACAGGAAGCCACTGGGATGACCACCTACGATTTTGCGGATCAGTATCTCTTCAGTCCATTAAACATGACAATAGGTAGTTGGGGTCAGGATAACCAAGGGATATACAATGGTGGGACATTGCTTTTCGTCACGCCGCGTGCAATGGCCAAGCTGGGTTTGCTCTATCTTAATAATGGAACTTGGAACGGACACGAAATCATGACCGAGGAGTACGTGGCTCAGTCATTTTACCCCCATGCTAATGCAACATTTCTGGCGAGTAATTATGGATATCAATGGTGGGTTGATACAGATAGAGGATTATTCAGTGCGATAGGAAGTGAGGGACAATATATCCATGTACTT
>JBHLRT010000032.1:0-9597 GCA_048882305.1 Candidatus Thorarchaeota archaeon | reverse complement strand
TTGCTTGTTTGACATGACGTGGATTCACCCGGATTGTGATCAATGGTTGGCCAGGTCGGACTCTAGCAGCAATTCCAATCACTTTACCCCAAGCCCTTCGCATTCCATCCTGAACACGATCAGCTCCTGCACCTGAGATCATCTTATTCTCTCGGAGATAGTGGTAGGGCTTTACACGTATTCGGAGGTGGTAGTTCTGTCTTCCTACCCTCTTTGTCATGTCCCTGTTTGAAGCGACACGAGCAGCCTCAAGGGCCTGATGACGAATCTGACATCTCTCAAGACCAATCAGTGACAACTCAACATCAAACTTTCCACTCGTATTGCCCATATCAAAGCTCACTATTCGGCTTGCAGGCTGTCTGTGAATGTACTTCTTACGGACGAATGGAGGTCTGTCGCACTCACGGTAACATTGACCGGGTCGTTTTCCCATTTTTATCACCAAATTAGTCTTGTAGCCTACTACGTGAGTAGAACTAGCGGAACCCGCGAGGATTTCAATAAAAGGATTATGGACTGTGCGCTAGATTGGTTCTTAATAATCTCAGTCTGAGAAAAGGTTTCTTCTCACTTTGTTTTTGAATCGGAGTCGAGTGCTCCGAGAAAGTCATTCTCGTCATCAGTGTCATACCACTTCCGATATCTCCAAGACAGGTATGCAAGAACAAGAGAAAGGATTCCACAGAAACATAATACTACAGTCACAAATGGGGTCATTCCAAGAATATCAATTATGCCAAATGTAATGTTGAGGTAAAGTGCTGTTAGAAAGAATAATGCAGACAGAGAAACTGTTACAATAGAATTTTTCCTCCATTTCTCCATTTGACTCACCACTTGATGATAACACTCATTGTCATTCCAAAGTGTTAAGCCTTTTGAGCCAATGATAGGGGTAAGAACATCTTCTACGAGAATAAAATGCTTCATTCTGTAATATTTCCGAGAGTGAACCACAGTAACTGGACTAGCAGATAAAGCAGTGTTCCTTACCACCTTTCTCGAAGAGCATAAATTGATTCATGGCGATGTATTCTACGTGGTGTGTGTAAGCGCAATCCAGAATTTGGGGGATATAGGTTGAATCCAATTGAGATTAGAAATCTGGTAAAGTCTTATGGTAATTTGATTGCTGTCAACAACCTATCCTTCGATGTTCGTGAAGGTGAGATCTATGGTCTATTAGGACCAAACGGTGCTGGAAAGACAACAACCTTGAAAATTATGATGGGACTCCTAGATCCTGATTCAGGAACTATCAATGTCTTTGGAATCAATTCGGTTTCTGATCCTATTGAAGTTAAGAAAAGAGTAGGTTATGTTCCTGAAGAACAGCTTCTCTATAATTCGCTAACCTCTCGAGAGATTCTTGAGTTCGTTGCATCAATTCGTGGCCTCGATTATTATCATGCAAAAACCCGAGTGACTGAGATGGCTCGTGCACTTGATTTTACGAATCACTATGATAAACCAATCGTGACATTATCTCAGGGGAACAAACAGAAAGCAATGCTTCTCATAGCAATGCTACATGCTCCTGATTTGCTGATACTCGATGAGCCCTTCTCTGGACTGGATGTCAGAACAACTCGTATAATGAAGGACGTCATTCGTATCAACACAGAGAAGGGTGGGTCAGTATTACTAAGTACACACATAATGGAGATGGCGGAGGGTCTCTGCGATCGTGTTGGTATCATCGATGATGGTGTTTTGGTAGCAGAAGGAACTCTGGAGGAGCTTCGGGATCAATCAGAATCTGAAGGAGCTACACTGGAGAATGTGTTCCTGAAACTAACAGGTGAAGAAGAGGAAGTCAAAGAGGGTGTCGATGCGTTACGGGGGGCGTTGGATAAGTGAATTTTCGTGAGCGTTGGAAGATTGCAGGTACCATCGCTCAGGAAATCAGATTTTATGGACTACTAGAAGCTAATCCTTCCAATCTTTCCAGAATCAAAGAGAAACCTGAACGTGTTGTTAAACAAATTAAGAGAAGTGCATCATGGAATGCAATCCTGACGGGATTTGTCATCATTATGATGGGTGTTCTTGTGGTGGTATCAGTATTATTCCTTGGAGTGCCTGGTGAACGCGAACTAACTTTAGCTATATCATTGGGAATCTTCCTTGGTCTTGGTTTTGTAATAATATTCTTTGTGAATCTAACCTCCGCAACCGGATTCTTCAATGCGGGTGCTATGCTATTACCTTCTACATTGCCATTTAGCAGATCCGATCTGGAGGGATTGATGACCTTGGTCTTTGTACGAATATTCGTAGCTCCTTTCATCTTGCTTCTGATTGTTTTTCCTTCAATAACAGCTCTTGCTTTTGGGATTGTCACAGGATTATTTGTTCTTGGAGCGTTGGCGGCCACGCTGATTTTAGCTCTAGGTGCATTAATCAGAGCGGCAGGATGGTTTCATCAAAAATCTCAGTCCGGTGACGAATCAGCCTTTTCAGTCATCATTCGAGTCGGGGCAGGCATAGGAATGACTCTCGGTATTGTCATGGCTTACAGCGCTATGAATTTTATACCATATATTGTTGAATTCATCATCTTTGTTTCAACATCTTTTGGTCCAGAAGTTCTGAGTATCTTTGCACTGATTTTTCCATTCTCCTTTGGATTCGTTGGGGCAATGCTGACATATGGTCTTGTATTCTCTCTCCCAACAAGCATTATTGCTATTGCTGCATCAATCATCTATGTTTTTCTAGGTGTACGAAGTTATCGTTCAAGCGGTCGAATACTGCGTTCTCTTGCACTAGGCGGTGTGCCTATGGTGGTGGCATCCACCATAAGGCCAATCGATCTGCATATCTCTTCATCAATTCCTGCTCTCATTAGAAAAGATATCCGAGTCGCAACTCGGAGTCTTGGTTCAATTATGTTCCTTGTACTTCCTTTTCTAATGATCATTATAGTCATTCCTACTTTATTCATCGGATACAGTGAGTCTACCGTTATACGGAGTTTTTCGGTATTGATGGTGGTGGGATATGCTACAGTGTTTGCAGGTTTCTCAATGATGGGGTTCCTTGGGCTTGATACACAGGGAGCGTCAGTGTATGAAGGATTACCACTTCAAACAAGACAGGTTCTTAACTCGAAGATAGCCATATTCGCTATTTCTTATGTGCTTACAATATTGATTGTTTTCGTATTGCTCCTCTCTAGTCGCTTAATCTCGCCATTACTTCTGTTCATACCATTGTTTCAACTACCTTGTGCGTATTCGATTGGTGGAGCTGTAGGTGGTGCAATTTATAGGATACGTGGTGATGGTCGAGTGACTTCAGTGAATCTAGTAGGAGATCAGGCCGCATCATTCATAGCTCTGATAGTAAGTGCAATGGTTGGCCTTCTACCTTTGATTGGTTATTCTGTCATCTTATTACAAACTGGGAGCCATTTGCTCTCAATCCTCTCCCAACTTTCAATATCATTGCTTGAAATGGTTCTGTTGCTAATTGGTTTACCCCGAATCTTGAGGAATTGAATAGATGGATTATGGACTGCGACCTCTTGAAAGGACGAGAATTCCTCTGTAAATTTCGAGTGTGTAGTTCTCTGTATAATCGTCCTTACCAGTACCTATTGACTACATCGAGAGAAATTCTCATATGCTGAAGAAACCTAATGTGCATGGTGTAAGAATGGGTTATTGGCATATTGATTGCATAGTCGTACTGTTGGTAATATTGGGATTTTCCCTAGTTATAGCTGGCCTGCTTTTTGCACCACATATTGAACTAATTCTTATCCTAGTCTATGTGGGCGTGGGTTTTCTCCTGATCATGATAGCCATAGCGTTATCTTGGCATCCAGAAGACCGGCTTTCACCAACTTTGTAGTAGACCTCAATTGAGTCACTTCCATGAACATGTGGCTTTTCAGTATCGATAGTACATGCAGTCAAAATGTAAATATAAAATCATATAACATATTATTGTGCGTGGGACTCTGATTGTCACAGTAAAGCACGTGCTTTGCGAGGGTTGCATGCACACTTCTTTTTAGCTATAATGTCCAAGCCAGTTCCACAAATGTGAATCCGTATAGAATTAGTGACACCACGCACCAGTACATAAAGAACCAGATGATATACCTCAGTGGTTTTCTCTTAGAGAGGATAGGATAGTTGTCCATGAACCCAAAGAGTGAAACTCCTTGCAGAAGAAATGGAGTTCTACTGCTATAGACGATGTATTCGGAGCCAAATCTCTTGATGAGCGTATACTCTTCCAGATCAGCAGTGACTATCAGCAAGAATGAAACAAGTGACCAAGAGAGAACATCTCCAGGTCGTATTCCACTCCAGTAAGTACTGTAATGAATATTGAATAGAGCAAGAGGAAGAAGAAACATGATGATACCAAGATGCTGCGGATGCCTTGCCCAACGGTAAGGACCAGTTGTTACAAGTGACGTTCCTCCTGAGAATTTACGAGCCATTTCGAATAGAGCAAGTATGAAAAGAATCAATCCCCAAAGAAACAGGATTCCTTCTATAGTCCATATAGAGAGGTAAGCTATTGGAGGCAAGTCTGGCAACCAGAGACCTCCCCATATTGGATTGAATGGAAATATGAATCCAACCACATACCAAGCACTATACCATGCTGGTAACAAGTAAAGCATTGGTGTAATGATGCCTGCAATAACGGGAAGGTATGTAGCCGCAGAAAAGAAACCCAATACTAGACGATTGATTATCCTGTTAATCAAATCGCGCTTCAATCCAACTCCAACCTCAAGAGCTGTAATCCTTCCAATGAATCATAAATCTTGTCAACCAAGTTGAACTTCAAGGTCCAATCATTTCTTCAAGTGTTATTCCAGAAAGATACGCTAACTCACCAATGTCAAGTGTAACTCATCACAATCAATCTTAAACACAAAGTCCCCGATTAGCTCGTCACCTCCGTTGGACTCAGTAGAATTGTTATAGAATCCATCATGTGTTCCGAACGCATGTGTATCATAGTAAAAGTCTAAGCTGTAAGCCCACCCGGTTATCTCAGTTGTTACAGAATAGGAGGAGAAGAAAACAGCTCCAGAGAAACCTGTTGGAATAGTTACATCCAAATTAACAACATCAGCACTGATGCGTCCTGCCACACTGTGTTGGATGTTCTCTTCTACAATCACTTTTAGTGAACCTCCTGCCAAATAGTATAGAGACTGATTCAATCCCACCTCAGAATCATAAACTATGGTCGTTTCAAGGTTCCAACAACGGATGATGAACAATTCATGAACTACTGGACCCACGGTGATATTGAGAGACCTTACTCTCTGAAAAGGGTGGATTTGCGCACTTACCTCTGTGGGACTTGAATGTACTTCATAACATGAGGATGCGGATAAGATTGAGATCGGTTCATAGTATGCAATATCTGTCTTGTAAAATAGGTTGGACTCATTACTGAATGTTATCGTGAGATTAGTATCCACGAGTTCATGAATAAAGAGTGTGGATTGTGAGTCGCGTTGAATGACTGGTAATTGGAAACTGTATTTGTCCCAAACATTGGCAAATACAACTCCTACTATCACAACACTGCTTGAAACCATTATGGTCAGTATAAAGGCAGCAATCCTCCGGTTCATCCATTCTCCACCCTGTGAATCTACTACGAACAATACTGTATTGAACATGTGGCCTAATCAACATTCGCAAGGAAAATCACATTCATATGTGAACTATTCCTAGTGTTTCTTGAAGTTTAGCTGGTTGGGGGATTATATGCAGCAGAAGACATCGTGTCTACCATTCATCGTATATTCATTAGCAATGCTGTTACCATATGGAGTAGCACTGGCCGGTACATGGATATTCACAACTAATCAATACTGGTTATTTCCAATTGGGTTTTATGTGAATGACTTTGGAAATTGGTTGGGTTTTGGAATGTTCATTCCATTCTTCATAATTTCATCCCTGCCAATCATCCAAATTTCTGGAATAGTTTGGTGGACTATCGGATTATATGTTAGCAGGAAACTACAACTTGTGTATTATGACCAAGCAGACGCAAAGCCACTCTGGGATTTATCACTCAGACTATTAGTGGTTCAAGTTGTAGCTACGATTGTAGTCAGTTTTGTTGCATGGTATGGTTGGCTTGCCATAGTAGTCCCATTACCACTTCATTTCTTAATCGTATTATATATCACAAGACTACGAATTCAACAGGTTGAGAACCAACAGGTGAAACTATACCTGTCCGTAGTGAGATAATGCTGGCTCGTCTGGAAGTCTAAGTCTTATTATGATAAAAGCAACAACGATGGTTCCAAGACCGATAGCTAGACCGATGCTAATCCATTCAGGGTGTCTTGTTAGAAATTGAGCGCCACCAACGGTTGGATCCAATGGATTGAACCCATGGTTGTATTCCCAATCATCGGAGTATGTGTCTTGATCAGTATCAACAAGATTTGGATCAGTACCAATTTCAAATTCGAGTAGATTGTCCAGTGTGTCCCCATCTGCATCTTCATGAGCATCGTTGAAGAAAGGGTCTAGTCCATGCTCTACTTCCCAACCATCAGGTATAGCATCAGAATCAGCATCCGGATTATCTGGAGGGGTCCCGAGCTCAAACTCTTGTCGTGAATAGAGTTCATCCTCGTCACAATCGTGTTCCAGACTCCAAACTCCGTTATATTGGTCAACCAGATAGAGATATCCATCCATAGATATGACGGACATTGCATCACCGTTTGGGGTGAACTGACCTAGTATAGGTAAGAGACTGGTGCTACAGATATTGTATCCTCGGAGTCCAGTGTAGCTAGCATGAAATAGGATATTTCCTTCAACACAGAGTTCTTCAAAGTATCCAATCGTTAACGGTTCCATAATCTCCACGGGATTGGTTGGGTCCGATACATCAAATCCCCAGATTTGTCCCCAAATTGCGATGAATACAACATCATCCCTCAGGAGGATTTTTCTCTTGTACCCTTCGCATTCTACACTTCCAAGGAGCACAGGACTACTAGGATTGGTTACGTTTAGTATTTCCAGTTCGTTAAAAGAAGCGATGTAAGCCAAATTATCTTGAACATAAACACAACATCGAGATGTGTTTTCTGAAACCGTGTATGATCCGATTTCAACTATACTAGTTGGGTCACTCACATTTACAATCTGAATCATGTTAGAATATCCTGTTAGATACGCGATATCACCGTCTATGAAGAAACTGTACAATTGGTTATCGCTGTACTGACCAAGCACCTCTATGTTAGTAGTATCTGAAACATTGAATATCCACATTCCGTCCATCGAGTCAGCCACATAAGCCTTATCATTGACAACACTGACTTGACGACAGGGACCAAGTGATTCTACGCGTCCAGCTTCAACGAGATTTGTGGGGTCACTGATATCAACAATTATCATCTTTCCATGTTCACTATAATCATAGGAGGTGGCCATATACAGATAATTGTCGTAGATGACTGAGGCACACGAAAAAATGCTCAGATATTCCGGGTCCACCTCTAATGAGTCGACTGGAATGATATTCTTATCAGCAAGTTGAGCCAAGTTCATCTCGGTAGATGGTGAAACGGGACTGATAGAATCTGGAGTCGCTACTTCCAAATGTAGGCAAGCTACGAATAGAACCAATAATATGATGTAACTTCCACTCTTCCAGGTAGCCATTATCGAACTCCCAGCATAGTTTCTGTCACAATATGTTAAGAACTTTGACAATTATCCTGGTCTACGACCCCTCAGAACATACACTGCAACTATCAGTACTACGGCACAGACTGTAACAATAGTTCCTACGACAACAGGATCAGTTATGATTTCAATTACCGCATCCTTGTGCATAGCTGTGAAAGATACATAGTCCCATTCAAACTCACTCATATTCAGGTCCCAAGTAGCAGAGGTCCATAGAGAATCCTCGTTCACAGTAAGATGGTCGTTAGGCCAGAATGAACAACCATTGAGTACGGTAGGATTCTTCATGTTCATAATGATGACTTCATGCGTTGTACCATTCCATGCATGAGCAGTGGCAACGAAATAATAGAACGTAAAGCCATTCTCAGCGTTTCGCGTTTCTAGATTCATTGTCACAGAAACATCTAATGGAATTCCTGCCACTAGTGTACAGTTGAAGGTGATGAAGTCTAGAGATTCCCAACCAGCTGTCTGTGTTTCATTCTCACTGACAAGTTCCTCATAGGGGATAATTTCGTGGGGGATAACAGTCTGGTTATCAAAAATCTGAACTTCTGAAGAGTTACTAAACCAAGTAGTAGGACATGCTAGTCCTATTGTTGCTTGTTGGTTATCGGGACTCAGGAACGTGTAACTACCATTCATCCAGATATCATATGTCACCCACTTCCCAACACCTTGTGTTGGCTCAATAGTGAAGTTAACAAAAGCTTCTGGCATTGACATATTACTATCCAGAACTAGATAGCCATATGTTTGTTCAAGATAGATTACAATTGGATTAGCTGATGCTTCAAAAACGATGACACTTGACAACGAACTCACAAAGAGAATGGTTAGTATCATACTAACAACCACCTGTCCCTTATCTGTCACTTTTCACACCTATTCCCACGACTTCTACAATAACATATCAAATTGCAAGATAATGAATGTGTTCGTGTGTGAAAACGCACAATTGAAAGATAGATACTGTGAGATTTTTCAATGCAATATCATAAATAGAAAAGATTGCTAGAGTCAAAATGGAGTGACAAATAGTGGGAAAGACAGGAGTCGCAGGTGGCGTTCTGGTGTTTTTGGCAGGTTTGGCCGTATTCCTAGATGATTTGCATGACTTTGTGCCTGGTACCGAATTTCTTCAATGGATTCCGGGTGCCTCCGATCCATTCATCATAGGTGGATTCCAGTTCCACCATCTCTATCTAGGAATATTTCTCATGTTAATCGGATTGGCCATTGCTGTGAAGTATGATGAGTAACAGAGCTAGAGTCTAATTCTTGACACGTGGCTCGGACACGACCTGTATAGGATTACCCTCTGGGTCCTTCATGTTGAAATAGGAAACCATGTCAGGAATATCAGTTATGTCTGAGGTATCCACACCCTTGCTCTCAAGATAGGTCTTGCAGGCATCAAGGTCCTCAACATCCATCGTTAATGTTCCCGACCCTTGACGATGTTCACCTTCTTGAATCAAATTGATGCCCAATCTAGCACCTTCTGCTGGAAGTGCGAACTCAGCCCATCCGACCTCTGTCCCACCATCCCATTTGATCTCGAAACCCATTACTTCTGAATAGAATTTCTTTGCACGGTCAAAGTCCTTCACTTGATACTGGAAGTACACAGACCCCTTCTTGTAAGGCATAGGCCACTTCTTATCGCCCATATTATTCACCCAAAATTCATCTCAGACTACATATTTAACTATTGTGAAGTAGTTTCTATGTTCTTTTAGTTTCGTGCAAATCTGATAAAGAGGACTGATGCTTGGTCCTAAAGACACGCCAACACCATAAGTGGGAACAAGATTGTTGCATCGCCAATCACAGTCTCAAAGTTCGCACCAGTCTGCACCTTCTGCCATGACACCCC
>JBHLRT010000031.1:0-9614 GCA_048882305.1 Candidatus Thorarchaeota archaeon | reverse complement strand
TGAAGCGACTAGGCGACATTGACTTTCGTATCTCAGGAAACGCATTGTATTCCGCTTCAGTTATTTTCATGAGAAAAACCAGAGAACTGGTTGAACTTGGTCTCTTACCGCCAGAGGAGGAAGAGGAAGAAGGAGAAATGGTGATTCCTCTCATTCGTCCTCCATTCAGACTGACCAACCGTCGCGTGACATTAGAGGAATTACTTGTAGCTATGGACCATGTTCTGAGTAAGGGAGATAGACAACGTTCAACACCAACGAAACGAAAATACAGCTCAAAAGCGGATCCGCTGACATTTCAGATGAATGTGGACCAGGCAAATATCGAGGAAACAATCGCTGATGTGTATGAGGATTTATGTAGGATAATGAAAGTTGGCGATGTTTCCAAGTTTGTTGATGTCCTCATGAATAATACTAGACAAGAGATAGTACGGGTGTTCTTTTCACTACTCTTTCTTTACGCTAGAGCATATATTGACATCTGGATGGATGAAGAAAATATCATCTGGGTAAAGCTTCAGAATCCTCCCAAGAAGATCAATAAGAATGAACCCTCTGAAGATGAGATAAAACCAGAACTCAAGACATGAGGTGAGCCTTTTGGATGATGACATGACTACTCTAGAAGCAGCTCTTTATGTTTCAGGAAGAGCGCTTACTTTGGAAGAGTTAGCGGACATCATCGGTAAATCTCAATCTACAACACAGAAATTATTGGATGAATTAGGCTTTGAATATAACAAAAGAGAGGGGGCTTTGGAGGTAATTGCATTGCCAAAAGACCGTTATGTGATGCAGCTCCGACCAGAACTCACACCACGAGTTGGTAAACTGATACCCGGAGGTCTCTTGTCATTCGCAACGCTCCAAACATTGGTCTATATTGCTCTCAAACAACCCATCATTCAATCTGAACTAGTAGCTCAGAGAGGTACTCATTCCTACGACCACATCAGAGACCTAATCGATAAGAAGTTCGTGGACGCTGTGCCAGAGGGTCGTTCAAAGTTATTGACTACAACTCAGCTCTTTGCAGATTACTTCGGTCTTGACAATGACCGTGTCAAACTCAAAGCTCAACTCAAATTCAAAATGAAGAAGATACTTGAGGATCAACGCGAAATAGAACAAGCGTCGGGAATTGAACAGGACTAGATTCCTAAGGGAATGAATATTGATATCCACAGTAAAATCCCAAAGATGAGCAAGAACAATCCAGACACAAATCCTGTGTTCTTTCTAAATTTAGCCAAAATAACAGTATGAATGACTCCATTTGCCATACCATTTACCGCAATTCCCAAGCCATAGACTATTGCCCATGGGGCTTGAGCTGCGATGGGAAAATAGAACAAGAAACTCAGCAGCACCAGAACATGACTGAATGCAACTAGGAAATCCCTACCAGATGCTGACTCTTTGGGAGTACCGTCGGGATTCTTTCTTATTTGTGCCTCAACCTCCCAAGCTTTTGTGTAGTTTTCCTCAATGAAATGAGCCGCTTGTGCAAAACAAAATAACAGATAGACTATAGGAGAGTATGTTAGAGTAAGAACTTGAACAGGAAATGCAAATCCCACAATCACTGATAATAGTGTGAGGAGCAGAAGAAATGCAATGAGTGGTTTGAACACCTTCATTATCTAACACCCTTCAACATACACGGGGTACTGGCTCACCATACGGGACTTGAATAATCTTGCGTCCACCAATTGATGTCTTCATGACTACTCTGGCTTTCCCATCAAGAACTTTCCCAATGACCCTCGCTTCATGTGTAGTTCTGTGCTTTGATAACGCAGACAGAATTGCATCTGTATTCGTAGGGTCTACGCACATCACGACTGTTCCTTCACAGCTCATATGAAATGGATTAAGACCCAAAACATTACAGAGTGACTGAACTGCTGGACGCACTGGAATAGAATCCTCTTGTAACTCAAATTCAACTTTGGACTTCGATGCAATTTCATTCAGAGCAACTGCTGTACCACCCCTCGTAGGATCTTTCATAGCATGCACTCCTCCAACATCAAGGCAATCGCGGATTGGCTCCCAGAGAGGTGCAACATCGCTTTTCAAGTCTGTTTCAAACTTCAAGCCCTCTCTATGAGCTAACAATGATGTTCCATGGTCGCCTATTGGTCCGCTCACTATGATGTCATCACCTACTTTTGCACCACTGTCGGAGATGGGATGACTGAGATAAGGAACACCTACACCCGTTGTTGACATAACCATACCGTCAAGTGTACCTGGAGGCATGACTTTGGTATCCCCTGCGATCATAGCCACGCCAAGAGGTTCAATGATGCTATTGAGCGACTTCAGTATGTTTTGTAGTGATTCAATCTCAAAACCCTCTTCTACTATCACAGTATTCGTCATGGCAAGTGGTTGAGCTCCCATTACAGCTAGGTCATTAATTGTTCCACAAGCTGTTAGAATACCTAAGTCGCCGCCAGGAAACACGATTGGGTGTATAGTGTGGGCATCGGTACATAGAATCAGATTAACTCCAGCCGCTTGAAGTGTGGCACCATCATCCATTTCATCCAGACCAATATCTCCGCTTTTTCTTCGTCCAAAAGAGGGGATTATTATGTCCTCCAGCAAGCGTTGCATTATCCTGCCACCAGCCCCGTGAGCGGATTCAATCTTTGGCATTATTCATCCTCCGACTGTATGTTGTCTTGGAGCAGATTTTGGAAGTATTTGAAGAGGTCGCTTTAGACATGTTAGAACCATGGACACTAAGCAACATTTAAAACGAATCTACAAAGAGCGTCATTGACCTAACAAGAGGTAGTCAGAAATGGGTGTCTGGCATAGAAGATCATCACGAACAGCCACTGGAGCTCGATTAAGGCGATTCCGAAGCAAGAGAAAGCATCAGAGGGGTCGCACTCCAACTGAAACCCTTATGGGAGAAACAAAGAGGAGAACAATCGATAGTAGGCAGAAAGCAAAGAAGACACCAGCACTCCGTCTTAATATGGTCAATGTGACAGACCCGTCAAAGAATGCCACTTTCCGCGCTGAGTTGCAGGATGTTGAGAAGAATCCAGCAAATATGGACTATCAACGTAGAAAGGTAATCACTAGAGGTACAATCATCAAGACCTCAAAGGGTCGTGCAATGGTCACAAGTCGTCCAGGCCAAGATGGCGTTCTCAATGCAGTTCTAATCTAACCAACTCTTTTCCATAAGTAGCAGGTAATCATTTCATGCAGGGGATTCTGCTATTTCAGCCTCAATGCTTGTTATTACAAAGTCTTTCCCACCAATGATTGTGGTAGAACTACTTCCACATCGTGGACATTTCATTGGTGCAAAAGCAGCTATCTGATTAGGTATATTTGGATCTACCTGTGACTCTCCCTCAAACTTACAGTCACTACAAAGAAGTCTACCTTTTACTTTCTTGATTCGTAGTTCTGAACCTTCAAGGATAGAGTTTCTACTGGCAATCTCGAAATTGAAAGCTAGTTGTTCAGGAATGAGAAATGTGAATTCTCCTACCTCTACATTTACTACAGAAACCTTTGTTGCATTATTGTTCTTGGCTGCTTCAACCGCGGTATCAACAATTGAACAAGCTGCGGAGAATTCGTGCAAATTTTCACCGATACGAGCTTGGATGCACTCTTGTTAAGGCATTTCCGTTATAGTCAAAGGTCAGACTCTTTATATGAACCGGTGTTCATTGAAGAAATAGCCAGACGTAATGTAAGAGGGAGCTCCTTTGTCTAAGAAGTCCAAGTCAAATAAGGCAACTAAGACCAAGAAGCAGGCTACGACGGGTAAGAAAACTGCATCCAAGCCTGACACAAAAAAGAAGACTACCAAGCCAAAGGCAACAGCAAAGAAAGGCACGCAAGAAAAGAAGACAACCCCCAAGAAACCAGCTAAGAGCACATCCAGTTCAAAGGATAAGGAAATGCTTAATGAACTTGAAAGAGAGATTCAAAGTGATGATGCACAGGTTTGTCTGGGTGCTGTTGAACGACTGGGTGTTCTGAAACATCCAGATGCAACCCGTGTGTTAGTTACTGCATTAGCTGATTCAAGATACATGGTCAGGATTCATGCGGCAGCTCAGCTGGGCGAACGTAAAGACAAGAAGTCTGTCGATGCATTAATAGATGCTCTCAATGATGACTCTATTTTTGTAAGGCAAACTGTAGCAGGTGCCTTGGAAAATATCGGTGGAACAAAAGCAAAGAAAGCTATTGCCAAGGCTGAGAAGGATGGTTTGCTTCTAGACGAGCTACCAGAGGGAAAACGATTAGGTGAATAGACCAATTATACTCAATAATCACTGTCTACGTATTGATGTATTCGACTGCATTCTTCTTATATTGAAAGATGTCAGAAATTTGTTAGACGACATGATGGAGAATTGGCAATTTGAACGACGAGATTACAAGGATTGAATCGGAAATCAAGGATCTCGATTTGGATTATATGCGTGGGCTTGTTTCTGAGGAAGAATTTGGTAGAAAAATGGCAGAATTGAAACAGCAATTAACAGAAGCAGGTGGGTCGTCCCAAGATGTTTCGTCGGTTCAAAAAATCCAACCTGAGGAACTTCAAGCAACGAAATTACAGCCTCCCCCCGCAGAGAAGAAGGCAACAGTAGATCCCGTATCCGCTGTCAAGAGAACCATTGAAGGTATGAGAAGGATTGCTTTGGAGAAGATAGCACAGGAGTCTGGTATTTCGATTATGAATGTGACACAGATTCTCTCTGATCTTCTTGATGGAAGAGAACTTTCTGGAAGAATTGATCACGACAGAGGAGACTTCATTCTAGGTACAGGAACAGGACCGCCACCCAAGACCATTGCAGTCTGTCCGTTCTGTAGAAATGACTTGAAACGTATTGTAGTAAAAGGTGAAACTGTAACCTGTACAATGTGTAGAGAGTCGTTTATTATTACTTAGTTACCATTGGGTGAGAGGATATGGACTTCTTTCAGGCATGTCTGAGAGCTGATACTCGACAGGCTGTCAATGCCGTAAGGAATATGATTCCTAATGCGCAACCATCAGCAATATGGGCGGTTCTTATGCATGGAGCTGCGTGGCATGAGCAGCAGACCTATGATACGCCTCATTCAACAATCATGGTCAATACAATTCATAGAATGATAGAGGACTTTGGTAACCATTCAGGACTTGCACCAGAAGCAGCTGCAGATTCATCCAAGATTCCTCTTGACACAGACAGAAAAACCGTGCTCCAAGAGCTATTGCTCGAACGTCTTGCTCTTCATCTAGCTGATATTGATCATTGGAAACTTGAGAAAGGACCAAACTACAATGTCGAGAAGGGTGTGGATTCTCCTGACAATGCGGTCAGGAAACTGGAGAGTTCAATTCGGCAAAAAAGTCTAGTTGGCTCTTGGGAAGCCTCTTTGATTTTAGCTTCAAAAGATGAGCCTATCAGACTAAGACGTGTCATTTCTTCACTTTCATCAGAAGAACCAGATAGATTAGGACATGCATTCATTATGCCGGTTTCTTTAGTAACAGAGTTACCCCAACCAGAGTATACAAGACCACAGATTGCTTCATTATGGCATCTCATGGAGTATCTCGTTCGCAAAGTACCATCAAAATCTCCAGACGGATTCTCACAAGATGATAATCCAAAGAGCTTGACTAAACCAACTGAACTAACTCCTTTTGAAAACGTTTTCAGGAATGCCATTGCTAACTTTGGAATTCTTGGGCATAACACAATCTTTGCGCAAAGAATTGCAGATGCCAATATGAGAGGTCTTCTGAAAAAAGAAACAATCCATTGGCTAATTGAGAGATTGAAAGATAACATGGGTGGAAAGATGGTTCCTAATGAGAGCCTTTCGTTCGAGAAAATGGTTAAGAAAGAGGTGCAAGCTGATTGGAGCCAGCAGCCTGAGTTCATCAGACTCCCACATACAAAAGACGTTCAAGATTGGGTTAATTCTGATGATATCTCTGACCTATGGAACACAATGACCCACGAGAAATCAAGTGAATTCGAGAATAGGCTTCTTGAGTTTAGTAGTGATTGGTCGCTTATCCGATGCTGTCAATACATAATGGCCACATTACTGAGTGAACCTCGTGCCTCTCACGTAATAATTTTCACTCATGCTGCTTGGAGCCTTGTTGATTATGATCTTATTCCAAATGAATTGGCTGCGCTACAAGTTCACAGAATGCTGCGTACACACTTGAGTGAGTGGTAGTCTACTCATCAAATCTTTTGAAGAACGAAGAAGATGTCATTTCTCGTTTTATTTTGTTGTTGAATAAGCAAAAGAAGGAGAGGGTATATCCCTCTCCGAAATTACTTCTTATCACCTAGTCTGTAAGACTCAGCAAGAAGATCAGGGATATACCGAACCTTCATCTCAGTATCCTTCATCATGTCATTGATTTGGATTGTACAGAAAGGACACTCAGTAGTCACCATATCGGCACCAGTCGCTTCGATGTATTTCTTCTTGGTGTTGGCAATCTTCTGAGAGAGCTCACGGTTCCCTGCACGGACTCCGCCACCTGCACCACAGCAACGATTCTTGTAGGGATCATCGATGTATTCCACACCTGGAATCATCTTGAGAAGCTCAATTGGTTCATCATAGACATGTTGGCCTCTACCTAAGTGACAAGGCTCATGATAGGTGACCTTCATCTTGATCTCGCCTTTTGGCGGAACAATGTTCTCTTTGCCTATCACTTGAATCATGTATTCGGCCATATCGTAGACCTTGTACAAAGGTGGTTCACCTCGCTCCTCTTCGATAAACGGTCTATGGTCTTCACGAAGTGTCTTGCCACAACCAGCACAGGCAACGACAACTGTGTCACAGTCGTACTTCCTGCAGGTTTCTTCAAAAATCTCAGTGACCCTTCGTGCTGCATCATGGGCTGTATTGAGGTCTCCAGTCCTGAATGCTGGACTAGCACAGCACCATTGCTCCTTTGGAACGACTACATCGATATTATTGTGATTTAGTACATCAATCAGAGCCTTCCCTGTACTCTGCATCCGGTAGTCTATGAGACAACCAGTAAAGAAGGCAACTCGACCCTTGGGATTCTCCACAAAGAACTCAGCATCTTCAATTTGCTTGAGGAGAGGTTCATCTTTAGCCGGTACTGATCTGCCGGTTTCGTTGATAGAATCAACAAATGCTTGTTGACCTTCTACTAGTGGATAACCAGCCTCGACTGCTTTTGCCCGGAGCAACTCTACAGCCAAAGAGGGGACATCTATCTTTTTTGGACAAATATCGGTGCACATCTTGCAAGTTGTACAGCTATAGACCTTCTCATCAAGTGCCATAGCTACACGGTCCTCAACATCACGTGGATCCAGTGCTAGTCTGGCAATCTGGCGGATAATCATTGGACCTGGATAGTCCCAGGTTTCATGAACAATCGGGCAGTTTGACAGGCATGCACTACACTCAATGCATTTACGAATCTCTCGAACTTTTTCAATCTCTTCAGCATGAATGATTTCTGGATGCTGTGGTGGTTTATCACGTGCGACATAGGGACGTATTCGTCTGATGCGATAGCTTGTCTGAGCCATGTCAGTGACAAGGTCCTTGATGACTGGCATCTTTTCAAGAGGTTCTAGAACCAAGTTTTCCTCGGGATTGACCTTTGTACGGCAAGCGATCCGAGCTGTGCGATTGACTTTTACTGCACAAGAACCACACTGACCACCTCTGCACTCCCACCTGAATGCAAGGCTTGAATCATACTTGTCTTGGACATAGAGTAATGCGTCTAGAACAGTCATTCCAGGTTCATATTCCACATCAAAGTCTTGGAAATATGGTGCGTCATCGCTGTCAGGATTGTATCGAAGCACGCTTGTTTTGAATGTCTTTGCCATCTTGTAGCCTCCTTATGGTGGCGTGATCTTGGTAATCACAAGGTCATCCTTTCGTAGCTCCATCTTGCCATCTTTGCCCTTTCGGATGACGATATTGTAATAGCCCTTATCATGGGGATCAGCATCAACTCGGAAATGAGCACCTCTGCTACCCTTTCGCATCACAGCCGCTTCAGCGACCATTCTTGCTGTTGTGACCATGTGGGCAAACTCAATTGCTTGATGCCAACCAGGGTTGAAACGTTTTACAGGGACATCGACCTTGATATTGGGCACTACCTCTTTTTCTATTCGTTTGAGTTCGTTGACTGCGTCCTGCATCTCTTCTTCCTTTCTGAAGATCTGAACCTTTGCCCACATGAGTTCTGTGAGTTCTTCACGAGCGTCAGCTGGGGAGATTCCCTCTTTTCGTTTTAGCATGGACTCAAGCCTCACAAACTCCTCTTGGATTTCTTCTCGATTCACTCCCAAATGACCACTATTTTTAGCAGATTTTGCAGCATTTTCACCGGCAAGCGCGCCATACACTTGCGTGTCCGCTAAGGCATTTCCACCCAGTCTGTTTCCACCATGAACCCCACCTGTGCATTCACCTGCTGCATATAACCCTGAAATATTAGTGCTTGAATTTTCATCAATCTTAATTCCACCCATGAAATGATGTGCAGTCGGTGAAACCTGCATAGGCTCTTCCCTGATATCGACACCAGCATCTTCGAATTGTTCAATCATGCTCTCCAACCTGAACTCGATAATTGAGCGAGGTAGATGGGCAATGCTAAGATAGACACCACCATCAGGAGAACCTCTTCCTTCCTTGACTTCAGTCATAATTGACCGTGCAACTTGATCGCGACCCGCGAGTTCCATGACTTCTGGGTAGTACCGGTTCATGAAACGCTCGCCTTCATTGTTTAGAAGAATACCACCTTCACCACGCACTGCCTCTGTGACAAGACGACCTTTGGCTGATTCAGGTTTTACCATACCGGTGGGATGAAACTGGATCATCTCCATGTCTATCATTTCACAACCAGCCTCATAGGCCATCCCGTATCCATCACCAACATCTAACTGGGCATTACTTGTAACACTGAAAATTCTGCCAGCTCCACCTGTCGCCATAACGACTGACTTTGCACGGAAAACTAAGTAGTCACCGTACTTCAAGTCAACAGCGCACACTCCAGAGATTTTGCCATCTGTGACTAGAAGTTTGGTAGCAAATACTTCATCAAACACTCGAACAGATGTTTTCCGAACACCCTCAATGAGGGTGACCATTATCTCAGAGCCTGTCCTGTCAGAAGCATATGCCGTTCGACGCCAACTCTGCTTACCAAAAGGTCTCTGAGCAATCTTCCCTTCAGGAGTTCTATCAAAAACTGCACCCATGTCTTCCAAGTCAAAGATTCTCTGTGGAGCATCCCGCACTAGTATTTCAGCGAGCTTCTGATTATTCAGATAGTTGCCACCAACGATTGTGTCTTTGAAGTGGGTGTCAGGATTATCATCAGGATCTACATTACCCAATGATACATTATAACCGCCCTCGGCCATAGCTGTATGTGCCTTACCGAGTAGCTCTTTACTTAGCATGATTACATCAAGGTTGTGCTTAGAAGCTTCAATTGCTGCACGGCAACCAGCACCACCAGCACCAACAACAAGAACGTCACACATGATTGTCTTGTAGTCCAACTACAG
>JBHLRT010000030.1:0-9653 GCA_048882305.1 Candidatus Thorarchaeota archaeon | reverse complement strand
CACAAACATTAGGTGGTGGCGCGGCAATGCACCGCGTTACTTGCACTGAGCTGCGCCCACCTTCTCTTTCTTCAAACCATAGAAAATCATAGCAATCAAATACCGGTTTGCATGATAAGAGCGACGGGAGTTTTTCTGTATGTCAAAAGAGGAAGAAGCTATACTCAGCAAACCTGCAGAAACGTGGGACCAATACGCTTTACGTGCATTGTTGTATTCAAGGAGAATGCAATATCGCCAAGCCACTTTGGATATCATGAATGCCTATGCATTGAATCCGTCCAGCCTCAGTGTACAGGCGATTTGGATTCGAATATGGGCAATTGCAAACCTTTCTTATTGGCAAACGGATTCTGAATCAGAACAGGACTATGCAATAGATCTCTGGTATTATCTCATTAACAGTCTTCTACGAAAGAGTCCTAATAGAGAGGTCTATAGTGATAAAGAATGGAGTTGGGTTCCTGAATCTTTTGAAGACGAAAAAGTTCTTGTGTTCATGTCTACGATGAAGCATCGCGAGGAGTGGATCAGTGAGGACTTGTACTCCAAAGCAATTGATGACTTAAACAATATAATGACACGACTTGGGCCTCTCGAGCCTGATGTTCTTGAACAGGTCAAGTCCCATCTTCAAAAGGACCTAGATGCTGTGAAATGAAAGAGTTTGATTGGTCTTTAATACCCCAACTATAGCGTATCATTTACACATGAGATTTAAGTATAGGAAATGTAGTCGACCCTTTGCAGAGGTGGGGTATTTAGTGAAACCACATGTGACATCAAAAGTATATCTGAAACCGACGTTACTTGTTGTGATGTTTCTTTTCATCAGCTATACGACTCTAGTCGCAGATTATGCTAGTACACAATCAAATGAAGTGGAAGTCATTCACAACTTTGCGTCATCATATACTCAACACGGGCCGATTTTTATCAGCACCAATCAGGACTTCATCGACCAAAGCTGGCCCGGGAATGGATCTGAGGTTAATCCCTTTGTCATTGAAGGTTTAAACATATCAAGCCCACAAATCCCAATTGACGTCCGTTATGTCGATGTCCATTTTGAAATAAGAGATTGCTTTCTACAAGCAACAACATGGAACTATACCATTAACCTGTTTCACGCTTATAATGGAAAAATCAAGGACTGCGTTATTTACAGTGGATATGGTGGAATCAAGGTAGACTACAGCGACAATCTCACTATGACCGAAACCAATGTTACTGCTATGAATTGGGCTGTGGCTGAATTTCAATATTCGAACAATGTCAACGTCACAGTATGCAGTTTCCTCGAAAGCGAGGCTAATGGTTTTCCAATGCAAGTTGGCATCAGTTACTGTGAGGACTCAATTGTCAGTGACTGCTTCTTTGATACAGCGGTGCTGCAGATTGGCCGATGCTCCAACTTGACAGTTACCAATAATGTCTTTGTCAATGGTGGAATTACAATCAGCGCAACCTCTGGATCTGAACCAATCTTTGATTATACTATCACTGGTAATAGTGCAAACGGCAAACCTATTCTTTTCCTTGAAGATACTATTGACTTGACAATCAATGCAGACAACTATGCTCAGGTCATTCTGCTACAATGCGATAGTATCGTTGTTCAGAATGGGAATATGGGACATGTATCATATGGTGTACAGCTTCTATATTCCACCTTCTGTAGCATAGAAAATCTCGTTACTCATGGAACTACTCAAGCAGTACGTGCTCAATATTCAAATAATACTCTGGTATCCGGTTGCACAGCTCAGGTAGGACATGGATTTGGTATTTCTATCTACTACTCCTATGATTGTGTCGTTCAAGACAATATTCTCTTTGGAGATGCAAGTGGCGGTTCGAAATTGATCTATGTTGCTTCTTGTTACGACTCAGTTGTGCAGAGAAACCAACTTTCAGGTGTGACTTTCACAGGTATCGAGGTTTCAGGTTACGATTGTTCAGTTCTTGATAATACTATCACTTCTTGCTTTACTGGAATTCGTCTCTCAGGAGCAAGATTAAACATTGAAGGAAATAAAATCGTGGAAACATCGGATGACTATGTTCAACCGCCTGACTCTAAAGGTATACTGGCAGCACCTCTTTGGAATTCAACAATCATAGACAATGATTTTCTTTATGGTGATGATTGGGGTATTTTGTACCTAGGAAATGGCACTCAATTCATTGGAAACCGATTCATCGATAATTTTGGTATAGGACTCGAGATATACATGGGCTCTACAAACAACACTATTCATGGTAATTTGTTCGACAGGAACTATGGAGGTAATGCTCTCGATAATGGATTCTCGAATCAATGGGATGATGGTGTTAACTCCGGAAACAGCTGGAGTGACTATGACCAAGAAACTGGAGGTCCTTATGAGATCCTTGGGACTGCAAGTAGTCAGGATAGATATCCACTTGCTGATATTGATGCACCTGAAATCAGTCATCCTACGGATGTTACCTATACAATAAGTGAAACTATTGTAAACGTAACTTGGCAGGTTAGTGATACTTTTCCCTCTCAGTACTGGTTATATCACAATGGTGAGATACTTCATCAAGGTACATGGACCTCTGGTAGTCTCTCATTTTCAATCAATGTAACAATTGGTCCATCTCACAATGTAACGCTTGTTCTTTCAGACTTACGCGGGCTCCTTAGTTCCGATACTGTCATGCTTACACTACAGGACTCAGGACCTGGAGGTCCAATTGAGATTGATCCCCTCATTCTTATTGTTGGTGGTGGAGTTTCGGTAGTTCTTGTCCTGGCAATTGTGTTTTTCAGGAAGAGAAAATAGTCGGAGGCGCAGAGATTGGGAGGACCAACTGAGGAAGAGAAGGAGGCGGTACGAAAGCGTTTTGCTGAGATGAAAGCTGCAAAGAGCAAATTGAAGCATCCAAAAGAGAAGTATGATGAAGAAAAACAGAAACAGAAGGACGTAAAACTTAGCAGATTATCGCCTGCGGAACGGAAAGCTCTTGAAGAAGAAGAAATGATTCTTAAGGAACCCGCCGAATCATGGCAGGACCATGCATTATGTGGAATGATTCATTATCAAAGAGGTAGAATTCAGGAATCATATGAATGCATGAGGACAGCTTATTATCTTAACTCGACTGATCTCATACCCCTTGGTTATCTCAGCCTAATCACCTCAAAGAAATGTCCATTTATTCCAGATTTGGAAAGGAAACTCTCACAAAAAATTCTGGATCTTCCAAAGGACTTTATTGAGTTTACAAGCTATCAAGATCGCTTGGTTCTTTATCGAGGTATATATCGGAACTGGGCTACCGAAAAAAGGGACTGGTTGCCGCAACGGTTTCAAGATGCCGCGCAGGCACTACATCTTACCATTTGGAAACTTCCTCCAAGTCCTCTTCTTATTGAGTTAGCTAAGAGAATAGATAAATCTGACCTGAGGAAAGATCACTGGACTCTTGGGTATCTTTCTAAATTCTCTGTGTTGCTCCAGAAAGCTGGTCTTGTTGATATGACTCCTGAAGAATACATTGTAACTGTAGTCAAAACATTTCTAGAGAGGAGATTGACTTAGTGCGCGAATGAGCGAGCTAATTAAGGGAAACACGACCGAAAACAAGATTACTATGACCCGACTTAGAACCTTCTCCTTTCTTGGAATGTTCTTTATTGCCGCAATTCTTCTCTCATCAAATTCACATGTGACTGCTCTTGCTACTGTTTATGAATGGGGTATTGACGGTGACCCTGAACTCGGACAAGGTTTCAATGTCTGGGCTAATGTGACAAATGACGCAATTGTGAATGATGATGACCCTGGAATAAAGAATGTCACCATTCGAGTCATAGGTCCGAATATGAGTATCAGAAACTTGATGACATTTAACGGGACATACTATACAGGGTCGGTCCCTGCATTTCCAAATGGTGGAACTTTCAATGTTTACCTGATCGCCTACAATATGACTGACCAGCCACGGATAAGCACTCATACCTATATAACGTATAGTCCGGATGCTCCAGAGCCAATTGATCCATCAGTCACAATGCCTGTTGTTGTAGGATCGAGTGTTGCCTTGATGGTTATTGTGATTGTTATTGCGTTAACCTATGACCGAAGAAAAAGTCCAACTGAGGTATAGAATCTCAAGCTCAAACGAAGAAATCAAATACTCATTTTATCTCTCCAACTTGTAGGGGGTACGCGAGTGAATGAGAATCATGAAGAGCTGACTCATCTTTCAGCTTTCTATAAGGGGAGGGATCTAGAAGCAAAGGGCGAGCTCGATGAAGCACTGAGATACTACCGGATAGCAATTGACAAAGAGCCTACCTTCATCAAAGGTCTCTTTCAAATGGCTAAGGTCTATTACAGGATGGGCAATCAGCTAGAAGCGATGGATCTTGCTCTAAAAATAATTGAACTAGAACCTAAGTGGACTGAGCAAGTCCGACCTTTTCTAGGTGAGGAATCTACTATTCCTAAAGAGAAATTCGAAAACGAGGGAGTCTTTGAGGTTTTCCGGAAAGAAGGTTCTGAACTAAAGTCAGTAAGGTCAAGTGCTAGGCAAAAGCAAAAACCAACGCAAAAACTAAAGCAAAAATTAAGACCTTCATATAGACTTACCAATGAAGATAGGGAGATTCTTGCCCATGAGGCATGTTCTTGGGAAGATGCGGCAAGACAAGGTCTCATTTTCTTTATGCAAGGTAAAACAACAAAAGCATCCTATGCTTTCAAACAAGCATACGATCAACATCCAGCCAACATTGCAGTTCTTTCATTTTTGTTAATCTGTTATATCGATGACCTTCCTGATAATCCATTTCCATTTCCTCTTTTCCAACGGAAGATTATATCTCCAAAAGACTCTAAGTTGATTACTCAGTGGAAAGATTCTATGCTCATTCTCATGCATATCCTTAAGCCTAGGATGGAGACCGACCTGTCCAATCATCTAGCGTGGATTCCGAAAAATCATTTGTATATCGGTGGTGTAGGAACTGCATTGGTCGCTGCATATCCTATTCATCCAAGTAAAACTCTGGTTGACCTTGCCAGACATATATCATCTGATTGTCTGGGTATTAGGGAGTCAAAATCAGATTTGATACACAAGAATGCTCGCATCTTTGAACAGGACGGTATGCCTCGCGAGGACGCCATCCGTAAAGTCAAAGAGTGCATCGTCGATGTTGTAGGGCGGACTGGTGCGTTAGGAGATTTCTATCATATGTGATATAATCGTGAATCTTATAAGTCTATGAAGCATGATAGACCTATCCTCTCAGATTGTTGATCTTTTTCTATCTTAGGTTTAATTATATCCAAAACACGTTTGGTATTTGACAAATATCAAACTGTTTATAAGGGTTTGAGACCCAACTTGTGATGTAATGGAGGATAAAGCTGCAATGTTCAGATACGCCTTCAAACGAGTGGCGAGAAGTTACCGACTTTTCCTTGCCTTGACTATTGGTGTATTGCTAGCAACGACTTTCTTCGCAGCCACGAATGTTGCAGCAGATGTCATATCTAGAGACGCTCTGAATGCAAGTGTTGACCAGTATATTTACGATTTTGCGATAGCGAGTCCTTCATCCAATTGGACAACAACAGATATTGAGGATCTCCAATCAGCTGTCATCGCTTCAGATGATGCAATTGTAACAACAACACACTCCACTCAGTTGACTTTCGAGTTCAACAACACTGGTGTGAATGTGACGCTTGCTGGAATTGAAATGTCGTCTGCACTCACCACAGGGTTGCAAGTGATATCTGGTAGATCAAGTCTTGGACCCAATGAAACATACATCGTTGCAGGGTCTGCAAATGAGTCTGCTTTTTCATTGGACCAGATCATAACGGTTGATATTGTTGTTAACAACTTCCCATTTCCGAATACAATTATTCATCGCAATCTTACTGTTGCTGGTTTAGTCAGTCTTCCTAGTGATACTAGAGATGCGATCTACCAGCGTCCAACATTTAGCTTCCTTGATCTGATTACTGGCGGGGGTGGAGGTGCTTTCGCCCTTTTTGGTGCATCAACATACAATCTAATGATAACTGATTGGGATCTATCGATGGTTTCTATTCTTCAGGAAGCCGCTCAAGTTCCTGACCACAGATATGTAGGAGTCAGAAATCTTATCCATATTCAGATTGATCGCTCAAGATTCCTGGATCCTTATGATGTTGATGCATCCCTATCACGATTGACCAGCTTTGAAAACATCATCAGTGTCCCAGTTAGTGCATATGGCGGCGACATAATTTCGAATCTACAGTTTCCATTAACAATATACTCAATTACCTCAATCGTGATGAATCTTCAATTCATCTCACTATCACTACCTGTATTTTTGCTTGCATACTTCACAGGCACAATGGTGAGTGATGTTGGATACAACTTCAGAAGACGTGAGATAGGATTACTTCTAACAAAAGGATATCAGCGGCACACAATAAAACGAATGTTCCTTGTTGAAGGTGCACTGGTTGGCGGTATTGCTGGGGGTATTGCAATCTTTTTGGGAACATGGTCAGCATACTTTGTACTTGGGATTGGTGGTGTCAATATCTTCTCTGCTGTTCTCAGTAACATGGTATCAGTGGTCCTTTCAATCCTTGTGGGTATGTTTCTTGGTCTGTTCTCTGTTTGGCGGCCTGCTGGTCGTGCTTCGAAACTCGAGATCTTGGATGCTTTGAAGCAATACATCTTCGTCGAGGATGTTTCAGAGTACAAGAAACTCCTACCTACTGTGTCTTTAGTTCTAGGTACATACAAGCTCATTGTCTGGCTGCTAGGTGTTGATATAAACAGCCTATTCTCTTCAATAACCATTGGGAATTTTGTAATCACCCTTCTAATCGCAGTATGGGCAATGATTGATAGTATTCTTAACTATATTGGACCACTCCTCTTCCTCTATGGTGCAACACGTGTCTTCATGAAGGGTTCTTTGAAGTTTCAAGAGGTTGTAGTCAATCTTGGGCGAAGGTTCTTTGGGGCCTTTGGAAATCTTGCTACAAGAAACATTAAGCGTAATCCCGCAAGAACAGCATCTTTAGTTTTCATTATTTCATTGATAGTTTCCTACGGTATCTTTGCAACTGGAAGCCTCTACTCTCAGTTTGACTTTACAGAGCGTTCTGCCCGATATGATGTTGGAGCTGATGTCCGTATCCAGTTGGATGCCGGTACAAACATGACAGAGATGCTCAGTGAGGTTTCAGCATACACTGAAGTTGCAGCTGTCACTCCAGAGTATCATTTGGATCTTAAAGCGGGTTCCAATACAATAGATACTAAGGGTATAAGACCAGATGAATGGATAGATGTAGCGTATTGGGAGTCTGATTGGTTTACTAGTAACTTTCAAGATATGTTAAACAATCTTGGCGATGATGGAATCATAATATCACGAGATGTAGCAAAGTCATTGAACTTAGAGGTTGGCGACCAGATTTATGTCGCAGGTCCATTTGGCTCAGGAACCTTTGCTTTGAATATAGTCGGGCTTATTGGTTACCAATCAATAATTGAAATTGCCTTTGCTGGGTTTACCTTCACGACTGGAGGTGACTATATTTCAATTGTATCTGAAGCGTTCTTGAATGAGAGTATGCTCATCTATACCTCAACTGCTAATATTCTGGTGGATACTACTCCTGGAGTTAATGGCACCCTTCTTCAGGAACAATTCCTTAATGACTTGGATGGCGCATATTCTACATACTCAGTGACATCAGAGATAGCTGACTATCAATCGAGTGCAATAAGAAGCGGCAGTACCAAGATACAATATCTCGCCATCAGTTTTGCAATCATCCTCGCAATGGCTGGTGTAGCACTAGTTGTGGTTCTCACACTGAGAGAGAAAGATGCTGAGATTGTACTCTTATCTGTTAGAGGATTTAGCAAATGGCAATTATTCAAGACTCTACTTGCAGAGGTAATGGTAACTGTTGTATTTGCACTGATTCTCGGAGGATTGGTTGGGTTTGCACAGAACCTCGGACAAGCAGCACAGCAGAACACGAACGCTACTGGTCTGATACGATACAGAGTAACATTAGGAGGTGCAGCTCTCACGACAAATGTGATACTCGTTGGAGTTATCTTACTAGCTGCAATTATCCCGGTCTGGTGGGCTTCCAGACGACCTGAATCAAAGATAGATGTACTAAGAGCATAGGTGATTATGGTGAGTAATAAAGCGTATATTCAAGCGGATGACCTCGTGAAGGTCTTTCGACTAGGCAGTGTTGAGGTTCAGGCCCTTCGAGGTCTCTCAATGCAAATAGAACAAGGCGAGATGGTCGCTATTGTTGGGGCAAGTGGATCTGGAAAGACAACTCTTCTAAACATCCTTGGCGGCATCACCCGGGCAACTGCGGGAAATACAGTTGTTGCAGGGTATGATGTGACCAACGCTAATCCAACCCAACTTGTTGCCCTACGAAGGGAGATTGTCGGACACATTTTCCAAGAATTGAATCTCATCCCTACTCTGACTGCCTATGAGAATGTTGAGTTACCTATGCTTGCCGCTAAAGTCGATGGAAATACCAGGAAGGGTAGGATAGAGGAATTACTGTCGATCGTTGGGCTTGATGATCGGATGAAGCATAAACCGGACGAGCTGTCTGGAGGTGAACGTCAGCGAGTTGCTATTGCGTCTGCTATTGCAAATAACCCTCAAGTTTTGCTTTGTGATGAACCCACCGGGGACTTAGACACAGAAACCGGGTCAGTCATTGTTGAATATTTACACAAGGTCAACAAGGAATACGGAAAGACTGTGTTAATGGTGACCCACGATCCCTCAATCGCAAGACAATGTGATAGAATCTACAGGATACGTGATGGGCAGATAATATCGGTCCAATCGCCAACTCAGGATGACCAGATGGGAGCTGCTTCGAGGGTTGATGTTGTTCGAGAAAGGCTTGCTGAGATAAAGGCGGAGATAGCGAATCTTGACGAACAAGTGATGGCTGGCAGACTTGATCTTAGAGCATTTGCAGACAAGCGTGTTGCATTGGAGCACCGACAAAAGATGTTCGAAGAAGAGCTTCACAGACTGGGAATGTAGAGACCGTCAAAACTGTTATAGCGATAGATGGGTTTAGTTCCCCGAGGAATTATGGGGGAATATCATGACTAGAGACCCAACGCACGAAGCAAAGACCTGGTTGCGAATGGCTGAGTCACTGATTAAGAGGATGGACTACGAGAAAGCCGAGACTTCCCTCAGAAAGGCTGTAGCAATTGCACCGAAATTACCAGAAGTTTGGATTAAACTTGGTGACTTCTTAGCGAGCCAGCATAGAGTAGAAGAAGCTAGAACCACATATTATCAAGCTGCTGAACTCGACACAACGTTAGATATCGCTGACATTGACAAGAAACTTAGTGGCAAGTCTATCGAGGTCGAAGTGGATACATCTGATTTACTTCTCGAAGGTGTCCAAGCGATGATGGACAAAGAGATGTACAAAGCTCGTAAACGGTTTGAAAAAGCTACTGAATTGAAACCTGAGCATGCAGCAGCATGGAGACTTCTAGGAAATGCTAGAGTCTTGGATGGCGATGTCAAGGGAGCAAGAGAGGCGCATCAAAGAGCCGCTAAATTAGAACCTTGG
>JBHLRT010000029.1:0-9814 GCA_048882305.1 Candidatus Thorarchaeota archaeon | reverse complement strand
CCGAGTCATTTGAAGTGGAGGTCAAGGTTTCAATAGACGATACTGGTGTAATTATGAAGAAACTTGTTGATTCTGGCGCGAAAGTATTGAATAGCGAAGTTCAGATTGACATGTACTTCGATCATCCATGTCGAACATTCACAGAGACAGATGAGGCTGTGAGAGTACGAACAAGAAGTCCACTCAATAAACAAGACTTGGCCACATCACATGCTCAAAATGAGCTTACTTACAAGGGTCCCAAAATAGACAAAGAAACAAAAACACGGATTGAATATACAGCTGGAATTGATGACACAGACCAACTTACCTCTATTCTGGAAAGTCTGAGTTTCAAATCTATTGCCAAAGTCACGAAGAAGCGGACTTTTTTCGACCTTCGAGGTATCACAATTAGCATTGATGATGTAGAGGACGTCGGATTGTTTCTTGAACTTGAGTTTATAGCGCATCAGAAAGAGGAGATGGAAACAGCTAAGAGAATCATCTTTGAATTGCTTGAAGAACTAGGAATTGATAAAAAACAGACTATCCGCGACTCCTATCTAGAGATGTACCTGGAGGGCAGAGAATGATTTCGTCATTCTAACTCAATCTCTTCTCTCAATTGAATCACAAACGATTCCAGTGTTCTATGCCGTTTCTCAGCCACAATTCTTGCTCTATCAGTGTACATCAAATCCTTTAGCCAAAGTAGTTTCTCTTCTACATGATCCAAGAATCCTTTAATCCCAACTCCCTTTGTTTCAGCCTGCGAGACCGCACGAAACACCCCTATGGCTCCTATTGCATCAAGCTTGTCAACATCGCTGAGAATTTTTCCCTCAAGTGTGCTTGGCTCCAATCCCTCACTAAATCTATGAGTCCTTATGGCTTCAACGACTTTCTTGATTTCCTCCTCATCATATTCCAACTCTGTCAGAATTTCTTGACTCATTTCTCCTGAAATGATTGAATGAGAAACCCCTGTGTCATTTTCCTTTGGGCGACCAATGTCATGAAGCAGAGCTGCAGCTCCTAACACCTTCAGGTCTGCTCCCATTTCATCACCAATTCTCATACATAAACCATAGACTCTCTTAATATGATCAAAAGTATGTGCTCCTTCGTTTTTATTTTCTAATTTGTCCTGAACGAATTTTTCAATCAATTGATGATTCAAGTCCATTTTGTCAAGCTCCGATTTTTCTCTCTGAATGTGCTTATTCTATTCGGTCAAATACAGTGGTTTGGGGTCATCTCACATATTGATATGCTTTCGATAAACAAGATAGTATTCAGCTGAACAACCCTTTAATTGCTAGGAAAGGACGTTTGAGAGTGACTTGCATCCACCGTGAGTTACAAGACACGCCAAATCGCCCAAATGGTGAACAAGAGGATAAAACCAGTGAGCGCCGCAAGAAAATCTTCACGCAGAAGAATGGGTCTTACTACCCTAATCAGCGCTATTTTCATAGTTGCAAGTCTCGTTTGGGCAATATACAGCTTTTTCGGTATTATAATTGAACCTCGCCAGTATGACCCGCACTATGAATATGATGAAATCCCCCCATGGCCTTACGATATTAACTGGGCTGGCGGAATCGACTGGAGAACTTATGATAATATCCCGCTTGATGTCAGTCTCCCTCAGAACTTACTCGATCAATGGGATCAAGTCATGTTCACGGTAGGACCCGCAGATCCGCCGCAATTATGGCGGATTGGTGCGTATAATTTTTACAATGGATCTGATTGGGGGAAGACAATCCCTGGTACTCAGGTCTTATCCTCTTCTGAACTAATTCCATTAGGTTCTGCACCTAATCAGGTCTACACAGTTGCATTGAATGTCACTGCTGGTGCTGCTGTGGGTGCTGTTGAGTTGCCAACATTGTTTCCTTACCTCCGAGTGATTGAAGACTCGTTTATGACTTGGAGTTTTGATACAAATGGTAATCCCTACCCTGATCCTGGTCGACTCATTAGTTATGAATTACGAACTGATGATTACGGCACGCTCCTCTTCAGTCCCTTCATACAAGGAGAAACAGGTGAACAGGTTGTAGTTAGTTACAATCTTTCCTTTGACATTCAGGACATGAATAACATCGTTACGAATGCACTTCCCGAATCAGCTGTGGTGGGAATGAATGAATATCTCAATTTTCCAGCATTGACATCAGAGGTGATAGCAAACATCTCTCAGTTCTCAGCAGTTGGTAGCAATGCCTATGAGAAGGCAATGGCTGTTCAGCTCTATTTCCAGAGTACTTTCGAAATAATCCGTGATATTACCAATAGACCCCCACACAATCAAGAAGTGACCGACTGGTTCCTTGAACGTGGCGGTGGTCTGCCTATGGACTTTGCCACTGCATATTGCGTATTCATGCGTTATCTTGGCATTCCCTCCAGATTAGCAATGGGTTACGCAGTTGGAGATCCTGACCCTGTCTTGGATTTGAGAACTCTTAGAGTCAGACATATGTCATTTTGGTCAGAAGTGTGGATTCCTCTTGCTGGTGGAGGAGGAGAATGGATTCAAGTTATACCCGCCACTCTACCGGCTGACATGGGTGGAGGCGAGAACCCAACCAACACACCAAATCCAAATGTCAGGCTTCTTGTCTGGCCAACAAATGGACAGCCTTGGGAACAGATTGGAACACCTTTCCAGTTGAGTGCTGCAATCTTCGTGGATAATGTACTGGTTACTACTCCAGAATCAATTTCATTTGTTGATGAGACCGATTCTGTATATCTTGGGACGTCGATAACTAGTCCCATTGCGAATATTACGCACACATTTCCCTCAGATGCTACAGTCGACTATCACATATTTGCAGCCACATGGACGACTCCGACTCTTTCAATCACCAATCGCACATCCGTCTTTGCTGTTGGTACTCCAAGTCCATTTTCAGTAGGCACACCACCAATAGTAGACGGTGGATTTGCCCTCAGTGAAACCATTCAACTCAATGTCAGTCAAGGCTTAGATACGTACGTCACCTATTGGGAAGATACAGTTCATGTGTATGGAACTATGAAAGTGGGAGGAATTCCGGTCAATAGTTCAAAATATGATAATCGGAACATAGGAATCTACTGGGACAACACGTTCATGGGAAATGCAACAATCAATGAGTTTGGCTACTATGAACTAAATGTCTACGTTGAACCACTTGACCTTACAGCTATGACGGTTGGGACTCATGAGGTCTGGTCATGGTATTTAGGAGACTGGGACCAATATGGTATTCCTCGTTTGAACGAAGCGCGATCAGGGATTAATTCTACAATCACTGTATGGGGCCGCGTTGGATTTCTGTTGGATGTTTCTCCAACCGATATTTCAGCCGGACAAACCATCAACTATGATGGTGTCGCATATCTTCTGAATGGAACAACCCTCCCTCTAGGACAGCAGGTTGGAGTATTCTTTCATTCTCAAGCAAACACAACAATTGGAGTTAACTCCACCGGGGGCTTTGCCTGGAGTTATACAGTCCCTGTGACACAACCTGATGGTACGTATTTTGCATATGCAAACTGGAGTTCCCCGTGGCCATTAATCGAGGGAAATTGGAGCTACTATATCCCAATCAATGTAGGCTCCAGTGGAACTCAACTCTCTATAATACCATATCCTTGGTATGACCCAATTTATGTTGCTGTAACCTATACTATCAATGGTTTCTTGACGCATGTTTCAAATGGTACGGGTATCGCTAATCGCTTGGTAGATATCTATTGGAACAACGGAACAACCCATCTCATTGGTTCAGTTTTAACAAATGGTAGCGGCTATTATGAACTCAACTACACTGTCCTTGTGGGTGATGAAGGTCCGATCGAATTCTGGTCGAATTTCACCTCTTTAGAACCGACACTTGCTAGCTGCGAATCAGTTCATGTATTCACAAATGCTAAGAAATGGGACACTTCACTTGACCCCATCTTTGTCACTCCCGATCCAGTATACCTTCTACAACCCATTGATATTCAAGGAAATCTAACACTTCCTGAGATTCCATGGAATCTGGCCAATGAATGGGTTGATTTCTATCTTCAGAACAGTACAGGCGTATTCTATATCGGTAGTATCATGACTAATTCCACTGGTGGATACTTCTATCAATACACAATTCCGATTGGTCAAGCAATTGAAACTGTGTATATCTGGGCCAGTTACGCATCACCGTACATCAATGTCTATGATGGCGAATCCTTCCACGAGCCATTGGACATTCAAGCGACAGGAACTCTCATATCAATTCAGGAAGACTTCACATATTACTATGTGAATGACACAATTTTCCTTTATGGAAACCTGCAGTTTTCAAACGGTACTCCAATTCCGTCTCAAACTGTATACATTCACTGGGTGAATGCATCTGGAACATTCGTCTTTCAGAAGACCACCGATCCATCTGGGAACTATTGGATGTTCTACAACTGCTCCCCCTATCAAGATGAACCTGGTATGATAGATGTCTATGTGAACTGGACTTCATGGACTTCATTCATTGATGATGCATTTAGTTCATTAGCCCCTCAGATACAGCTTCAAAGGTACTACACAGAGATAGCAATATTCGTCCCAACTCAGCTGTATGTGGATCAAAGACTTTTCGATATTGAAGGAATACTAACATGTCTTGGTGGTGCACCTCCAATTAATGATTCGACGGTTTTGATATCATTTTGGGATGGTTCTGGTTGGTATGAGATTGATAATCCAATAACGAACTCAACCGGAGGATTTCTTTCCTCACTCGGTTTTGTGACATATGACGAAGGTGTTTACTATTTCAGAGCACAATACATTAGCCCAGATCCTCTATACAATGATACAGCTACGTACTTTGATATTACGCGAATCAAGTACGCAATCAATCTCGATGTGACAATCAATCCAAACCCGGTCATGCAGAACGAAACCCTTCAAATCCACGTTCATGCTTATTTCGCACATAATGGAACTGATCTCTCTGGTGAATCAGTTTCCCTTTATTGGAACAACGGGACATTACCTCTACCATGGCTAGGTGATGTTGTTCTGGACGGGGCTGGACAAGCTGACTTCTATTACTCAGGAATGGACTGGGACACTGTACGGACCGGTATTGAGGTCTATGGTTACTATGCTGGTACAGTCTTCTTTGGCTCCAATGAGTCTGTACACAATATACTCACATTGACCCAGTGGCAGACAACATTCACAGGATTGAACATACCAGTTCTCCTCTACAGAATTGGCGAAACTGTTGTCGTCACTGGAAATCTGGAGTATGTTGCCCCAATTTTGCCTTATGCCAGTGCAACAGTTGAACTCACTATGCTTGGAACCACTCGAGCAATCGATGTAACTGCTTCTGATGGCTCTTTCACGCTTAATTGGAGCATCCCTGGAACTGTTATAGATGGATCCTATGATCTGTATGTTGAGTACAACTCTCCCTATCCTTGGATTGCCGATGCATCATCATTTGTTGCTACAATTCAGATTTCCGCACCAGGATATCTCTGGCCAGCGTTCAATGTATCCCCTACCACTGTATATCTAGATCAAGTATTGACAATTTCTGGTACAGTGACCTGGGACAATGGAACTCCCTATGCGAACTCTCCATTGGATATCTATGGGGGTGACTACTTCACTACAGCAAACATGATTATTGTTGACGATTTCATAACAGATGGTACAGGAAACTTCATCATCAGATTCGATGTTCCCGATGATCTTGGTCTCCTAACCTACGTGCAACATGTCTGGGCATACATTGACCCAGTCGGGTATGCCACATTCGGAGAGTCTCCAATAATTGGAGTCACAGTAGATATCTATAGTCCCACCATTACAACATCAGTTGATTTGGCAACTGTCTATCTCGGAGGGAGTCTGACCTTCTCAGGCACGTTACGTTTTGCAAATGGCACACCTCTGGTGGGGTATGATCTACAGATTTGGTGGGGTGGGTCTCATCTTACCACGGTTACCATTAGCGACCCTGTCTTTGGCGCTTTCAGCTATGTTTATCCCGTCGATTATAGTGATGCCATCGGAATCATTTCAGGATACGCTCTGTTTGAGCCCCCAACAATTGCTTGGGGCGCTTCAGACACGACTGAGCTGTTTAATGATGTCACTGTCATTGAACGTGTAGATGTATTCATGGACCCTGAACCGGCTATTAATACGATTACACGCGGAGACACGTTGATTATCAGTGGGGATGTTCTTAATGATGGAGGATTTGCCGCTGACGGTGCGACAGTCGAAGTACTAGTTGATGGCTCGTTCACCGGTTCTACAGATATTACCGCTGGAGATGGTAGTTATTCAATATCATTACAAGTTCCTCTAAATCAACCACGCGGTTCATACATCATCAATGTCACAGTGACATCCGCATATCACGAGCTCAGGAACGGTCCTGTAGTGTGGACTATCATCGTGCTTGTAGATTCAAGGCTTGACATTTCGACTACTTTGGTTTCAAGATTACCTGGCGAGAGTTTCCAAGTAGATGTCGCTCTGACTGCAGATGATGGTGGTTCACTTAATGGTGAATGGGTTTCAATATACCTTGGCTCTACATATCTCACCGATGTGCAACTGACCGATGCAAGTGGAATGATATTCCAATTCACAGTTCCTCTGTCTTGGAGTGAGGACAGTGGATTTTTCGATGTCAGTTGTGACTTTGATGGTACTTCATTTGTCAATCCGAGCACAGCCACATCTTCAGAACAAATTCATGTGTTTACAGATGTAGTGTTTTCATCAACTCCTAGCAGAGTCGACCCTGGTCAGGGGTTTGTCATTGAGTGCTCACTTCGTGATCCTGCTGGGAATCCAATCATGTTTCGTAACGTATGGATGAATTATAATCAAACAGACGTTTATTATTATTATATTCAAGATGATGGGCGGTTCCAATATAACCAACCCGCTCTACCAGATGGTTCATTTATCAACTTCAGAATCGCACTCATATCTACTGAGGTTGACAACATTGTATCTGGTGTTTTCAGAATCAATATACAAACAACAGGTGGTAATCCATTGCAAGGAACAGATTTACTCATAGCAAGCATCTTACTCGTAGGTGCAGTAATCGCAGTTTTGGCGTACCTGTACATCGTAAGAGGAATGTTCCGCAGTCCTGTTATCTCGAGAGGTATTGATATCCCGACCAAGCTCAGAAATATCAAGAAACTCGCAGATGCTGGAAAGTATGGTGCTTCAATCACATTAGCATATCGCACTTTCGAGCAAATGTGTGGTTCTAAGATGGGATCTGAAAGGACTCACTCAGAAACCGCACGTGAGTATCTAGAGCGAGTCCTACAGACAATCTCCCTTGATAGCGCAACTGTTGAACAATTTGTACAGACATACGAAGAGGCTCGCTTCTCACATCATGAGATGACTCGTGAGAGGTATGAAGAGGCAGTTCGCATCTTCACTGATCTCTATCCCCGAATTGATTCAGCTGCCCCGATTGAGTAAGAGAACGGAGAGATACGAATGGGCTGGAAAGAAATCCTGCAAGTGATCCTATTCCTCTTGGCATGGGTTCCAGTGGGTATTCTTGCTGGAAGTACGTTAATTGGTGCTCAGGGTACCTACAACTATGACTTCTCCATATACAATGATGGTTATGATGGTCTCAGCCAATTCGCAAACAATATTGAAAGCACCGGTCGAGATGTGATGTCTATTCAGGCAAGTATGAGTGTGGCATCAAGGTATAATGGATCTGCAGTGATTGTCATCATGGGTCCAGTACGGGACTTTAGTCTTGATGCGGCTTTAGTAGTATTTACGCACTTGATGGCAGGAGGAGGTGTGATTATTGCTGACGATTTTGGGTCTGCAAATACATCGCTTCTATTATTGAACTTCCTCATGAACACTTTCATCGGTGACAATTCAACAAAAGGTCTATTGACATTCTTAGATGGTGTCGTTTTTGATTTGGACTCATACGACACCTCCAAAGATCCGAGATTGCCAATTATAAGAGATTTTAGAGCTGGACTCGACGGCGGTGCACTTACCGCTGGAGTGTCAGAGCTTCATCTCAACTGGGCTTCAGCTATCAATCCATTGTGCCTGTTGGGTAGAAGCGGCATTGCTTGGACAACGTCTAGAACTTGGTGCGAAACGAACATCACTGACCCACAGCCTACTCCCGATTCCTATGAATGGAATGGTAGTCTACCTGTTGTGGGTGCTATCGATCTTTCCACACCTCAAAATCCAAACGGCGGACGGTTGGTCGCAGTTAGCGATCCAAGTATATTCAATAATGATATGTGGCGCAGATTCTCAGGAAATCGTCAGTTTGGTGATAACATCATTGAATGGTTATCGCATGGGGATACTTCTCAACCTATTTTATTCTGTGAGCAGCTTCTTGAGATCCCATGGTATGAGAGTGAATTCTTCTTCGGACTTTACCTTGGAAGAGTCTTATGGCTCTCATCATTGCCCATTTTATCAGCTCTGTATCCCCTCGTCACAACTCTTGGTATCAGGAAATACCTTCCAGACATTAAGAAGCCTGAAGTGAAGAGTGTGTCCGATGTCTTCTTACGTAGGGGGCAGACGTATTTCAGTGAAAGAATGTCATATTATCGGACAGAAGGAAACTATACACGAGTAGTCAAAATGCTTTATCGTCGGTTAAGGCGTGGTTTACGAAAGACGCAGCAATGGAGCGAATATGATTCAAAGAAAGTATGGGAAATCATGCAATATAAAGACCGAAACTTGAAGGAGAGTGAATTTTTCAGAACTATCGCTCGGATTGAAGAAATCTCTGCAGATCCGACAATTAAGATTAAAGAGAATGAGATGATGGAGCTCTTCTTCTTCATGCGTAACATCCAATCACATATGATAGACACAAAAAAGAGGTAGTATAAAATTGACAACAGAAGAAACGAACGACACTGTGGAAATTGACACCTCCGCGACTATGTCAATTGACGAGGTTCACAAGTCCACGAGTGAGATTATTCGAGAATGCAGCCGCATAATTGTTGGAAAGGAGGACATATTACGGGATATTCTCATTGCATTTCTTTCCAATGGTCATGTGGTACTTGAAGGTGTACCTGGTATCGCAAAAACCTACATGGCTCGAACTTTCGCATCCATCTTAGGTTGTGCTTTCAAAAGGATACAGCTAACAGTGGATACACTGCCAGCTGACCTACTTGGAAGTAATGTGTTCAATCAGCGAACAGGAGAGTTTTGGTTCAGAAAAGGTCCAGTTTTCTCGAACCTTGTCCTTGCTGATGAGATAAACAGGTGTCCACCTAAGTCTCAAAGTGCATTGCTCGAAGTAATGGAAGAACGACAGGTATCAATTGAGGGTGTGACTCGTAAACTCCCAAAACCATTTCTTATCATTGCAACTCAGAATCCAGTTGAACAGGAGGGCACATATCCCCTTCCGGAGGCGCAACTTGACAGGTTCATGTTTCGCTTGATACTAGATTATCCCACAGACTCTGATGAGGCAGAGGTTATTCGGAGGAAACACCTTGGTGAAGCTACGGACCTAAATGTCCTTGCGGACCCTGCTACAATGGTGCGAATGCAGAACACATGCAGGACTGTGTTCATTGAGGAAGATATCATTAACTACATTCGTGACATTGTGGTCCGAACTCGGAATGACCCACAAATCCTGCTTGGAGGATCACCAAGAGCATCTTTGGTGCTCATGAATTCCTCAAAAGCACGTGCTGCAATGCTTGGTAGAGATTATGTCATTCCTGAGGATATTCGTAGACTCTCGGTACAAGC
>JBHLRT010000028.1:0-9843 GCA_048882305.1 Candidatus Thorarchaeota archaeon | reverse complement strand
TGTAGGACTTTAATAGGAATGGGGATACACATTTTAGAGATTTTTCCGTTGGATATAATATCTCGCACGCTTATGCGAACGAAAAGAATCTATGTATCTTCTCAGCGTGATGACCTGGAAATATTATGTGGTGATTTGCCAGAGAACGTTCGAGGAAGTAGTTGACATTCTCGTCTAGTTTGACACGGATCTGTGTTCTACAACCGGTCTCATTTACAAGGTTCTCAATGATTTCACCATCAGAAACCCAGTATTGGCTTAAGTCGTCTCCAAAGACCTTGAATATTGTGACTGGCTGTCGTTTCATTGTCCCTCTAATCCCTATACTCAAACCAGTTTCAAAGTGAGATGTTATCTCATAACTCTCAGCAAGTGAAGTAGGAAGAGTACAATGGGCAAACACAGCAGTATTAGTATCAGTATCAATTTGAGTTACGTTGGACATGAATCCCAGCTGATTAATCAACATTCGTCCAAGCATCATGGTGAAAGTAGCTGGAATATCACCCTCACAACCTGCTGTTGATTCTTTAAGGTCATTAAGAAAAGAGAGAGCAAAACATCCAGACACACTAGTTTCCATGAGAAGTCCAAAACATTCTACAGTTACTGCGTTCAATTTTTCCTTTTGAACAAGTTCATTCAATGCTTGAGCTACATGTCCAGCCTTTCTAATCTCCTCATCAGATGGTGTACATGATCTCGAGTGCTGCTTGAAAGGTGCAGTGTGCTTGGTTTCTCCACCAAGTTTAGTAGATTCAATGAGGGGCTCTAATGGTAGTTGCTTTGTAGAAAGACCCCACCGTTCTTTCACTTTTTCATAATTGATGTGAGATGCAATTAACCATGACGAAGGTTGCCCCACTATTCCAAGAGTACTATTCTCAATGTTTGATAGTACCTTCGCAAATTCATTCCACTCGGACGCTATGTGTCCCAGTTCCTTCAAAGTTGCATGGACTATCTTGGATTCAATTCCTTCCCTCTGAAGATATGAACGGATTTCCATCGCAGCGGGAAGAGAATTACGAAGGTCATAACTGAGAAGGTGAACTGGAGAGCTCAAATTGTGATTCTTTAGGAACTCAGCAACAATGTTCTCTGTTCCTCCTGTTCCTATGAAGAGATAGTTTCGATCATTATCAGAACCAGATTTGAATTCATCAGGCGCAACAATACTCACCTCACTCTCGTGAAGTTGTTCTAGAACTTCATCCTTGACACCTTCGGGTGAGATTGTAGAAAAGAAGGGAATAATATGCACGTCCATGATGAGAGGATTATCTCAATATGCTTTAGTGTTTTGATTGAGCAGTAGACTGAGTTTTCTTCGCAATACAGACGGATAGATTTCACGATGTTCATTACTCATAACCCGAATAGCTCTTTGTACTATTCTAGTCATTTCTTAATAAAGCGGAAAAGCTGCGCTTTATTAGAAGGTACCAAGCCGACAAGACTTCGTTGATTGTGAGTGAATCTTTAGAAGGCGATTCCACTTGGCATTGAACCCAGTATCTTATGAGACATTCCAAGGCAAGAGAAGGAAATCAGTGGCCCTTCTATGCTTTATGCTCTCATCAGCCATTATTGCCAGTGTGATGGTTTATGTTGACTCATATTCTATGAAAGTTTGGGAGTCAGAAAGTGACGTAGGGCCCGTGTCATTAGTGGCCATCGGTAGTGGAATTGATAGTGAAATTGATGACTTTCGAGAGATATCCGGAATAAGCAAAGCAGCAGGGATTCGTGGAACATTCGCTTACCTCGCATCAAGATCAATGATGCTCTGGTGGCAGTTTAATACATTTGGAATGGAATATAGTCAAGAGTTCACAGAAACATTCCCAACCATCTTCAAACTTATTGAAGGCAGATTCCCTGAGAATGGGTCAGAGATAGCAATATCCGTGCTTGCAGCAAATATTTTGCATGTTGAATCCGGGGATCAGGTCAATTATTCTACTGAATCAATCAATCCATATGATAGTTCATACCAACCTACAATAGTGACTGGAATTTTCGAACATGGCGAGTCGAATCACTATAATCCATACTACTATACTCGTGGACATGTTCTCTTCCACTCATCATTACGGTCTCAAATGTCGTTCAGTTTCATTTACTCAGATGTTGATAGAAATAAGGTAGTACCTTTTGATCCAAAAGACTCGTTAAACAGATTAAATGAAATCGATGAACAAATCAGGTCATTAGACCCAATGTATCAAAGAGGAGGAAGATCGCAATACTCTGTCATCAACCTTCTCTCTGACGGCGTAGAAGATTATATTGCATATTTGTCCGAGCTGAGGTCATCACAAGTATTACGTAGCGGCGGTGTATTTCTTCTTGAGCTTGCAGTAATCTATCTTGTACTCAATCATACTTGGAGTGAGAGAGAATATGAGATTAATATGCTAGTTGCTCGCGGAGCGTCACGCTTCAGAGTAGGCCTCTCAGTCAATCTAGAAATCATAAGCATGGCGGTTCTCTCTATTTTACCGGGATTTGTAGTGGGAGTAATTGCAAGTCGCTTCGCCATAGCATCTCAAGGATTTTTCGCAATCGACTTCCAAAAGATAACCACTGAGCCATTGCTAATTTCATTGGATGGTGTCGTCTATTCGATTATTGTTGGAGTGGCAGCACCAGTTATTATGCTCACACTTCATCAACTACGAGGTGTTGTGAAATATACAGAGAGAGAAAGAACTGGAAAACTTGCTAGAGTCACAAAGGCACTGAGCTTCGTGAGTGCTGATGCTGTATTGCTACTTTTGAGTGTCGCATTTCTTGTAGCACTCAACTTGGGTGGAACAGCAGTTACAGGTGACCCTTTTCTCCTAACGCTTCTTAGTTTCCTGCCCTTTACTCTGTTCTTTGGTATGACTAGTCTTGCAATCAAAGCTCTACAGAGAGGAGCGTATCAATTCTCTCGATTGTTTGGCATTATTGTTGGAAGGATACCAGCGTCCATTGGTATTCGACGAATAAGTAAAACTACTGCATCTTCAGGACCGCTAATTGTAGTTCTGGTCTTAGCAATGAGTCTGGGTTGGAACTACGCGATCAATAATGCAACACTACCGTTTACACGCCTGAACCAATCAAGGTTTGCAATTGGAGGAGACCTCGCATTCCACTTAGATTCTGAAGAAGCGGACCAGTGGAGCTCATTTATTGGCAATATTACTAATTTACTTCCTGGATCAACTGGAACAACTCTGAGCAAGCTCTCTCTCTCATTGTCGACAGGTGCTGAAGGAACCTATGAGGTTGTTGCATTAGACCCGGGAGAATATTCGAAGGTTGGGTACGATAGCATAGGAAAAAGGTTGAATGAATCAAATCTTGGCACTGTTTTAGAGCAGCTCGAAATAACACAATTAGGTGCCATTATCACCCAAGACATTGCGGAACAATATGGATTAGTTACTGGAGGTGTCCTGAGAGCATTCTGGAGAAATGAAACTGAGTTAACAGCTCTTGAGTTTGATATAATCGGAGTTGTTAATGCGTTACCTGACACTTTGACCTTTGAAGGAGGTTTCAATCCGTATCCAGGTATCGAATGGACATATAATGTAGGCAAGGGACAGGTTTGGGTCAACAAGGAGGATGTATCAACAATCTTCTCAAACGAAGACGATGTGCAGACCGTCTTTTGCATGAGAGTAGAGGATATCTCTAATGCCACATCCACTACAGAGAATTTTCTTGCAACTGGTTGGTCAGGAGTGCTAGTGGAGAGTGATTGGGCATCAGCGTACCGTGAAGTCGAGATTTACACTACACAAGATATCTATGTTCTGGACCGTTCAACAGACACACTACTAACTATCCTCAGTATTGGAACTATCTTTGGAGCTTTCGCAGTTTATGCAATCGAGGGGGTAAAATCAAGGAAACGAGAAATAGCTCTTCTACGGTCAATGGGTGCGGAGCGAAATCTGATAATAAAAACTCAAGCTTCTGAAATGCTTGTTTTGTTTGTCATTAGCATCATACTTCTGTGCTTATTCACGCCAGTCCTTGCAGTAAATTCCCTTCTCGCAGCAGTGAGAACTTACGGAGGGGTAATCTATGTTTACCCATCACCCGTGAACATTCTCGCGCCATGGTTCTTAATGGCGGTTATTCTTGCATTCTTCATTTTCTGTATTGCTATCTTTATCGCGGTAATTGCCACCTTGAGCTCAAGGGTAAATCTGACAGAGTCTCTAAATAGCTCTTGGACCGAGTCGGGCCCATATGTGGAGGGAGATTGATGTTTCTTGTATCGCGTCTTACATCAAATAGTCCTCAAGTATTGGCTACCCTTCTTATGTTTTCATTGTCAGCAGGAGTTTTGGGGGGCATATTGTTCTATATGGACAGCACGAGCTCTAATGTATTGGATGAGATGTCAGAGAATATTCCTATAGATATGGAGGTTCAGTGCACATCCGAGTTCTATGATAGTAATTCAACGTCTATTGAGAATATTAAGGAGGTTGTTGATGAACAGAGTCTTGTACTCCACACAGAAATAGTCGCATTCATTGATGGATGGGACCAGAATTTCCCGGAAAGCAGGTTCAGAAAGTACACATACATCGGTGTGGATCAGCTAGTCTTTGAAGAATTTCCCCGTGCCATCCAGCTCCAAACGATTGAATCTGAGCTAAATGAAACCACATGTTACATAGAAAATGGATGGGCAGAATATCTAGGCTTGCACATTGGTGATACATACGTTGCAGAAATTATAGCAGTCGATGTGAATTATACTCTCCAAACCTACAGTGCGAACTATACGATTGTCGGTATTTTCACAGCGAACATATTCAGTAGTCGATTCGATTCTAACGGGAATCCAATCACCTCATTACGGATGGTAACCACAAGAGAAGGATTGGATTCCAATTTCGGTAATGTAGGACTCCAATCCTCAAACGAGGTGTTTTACAGTATATGGACAGTCTTTGATTCTGCTTTCATTACACACAGTAGTCCGGATCTAATAGAATCCTCTCTCTCCGACGTAAAAGCAAGAATCGAGCAGCGAACTCTACCTTTCGCGAGAGTCACAGACTTCGAGATTCTAGGCGTTGTCTATGGTTACAACACCTGGGCATCGACCATGACAATAATCGCCCTCTCATTCTCAATTCCAAGCATCGTGATGGGAGTTATGTTACTAGTATACAACTCAAAATTAATGGAAGACCAAAAGAGACGTGACACAGGCACCTTAATCACAAGAGGATCATCAGGATGGCAATCTTTCAACTGGATTATGTCCAGTGCACTTGTAACCGGAGTTATTGGGAGTATAGGAGCAGTCCTTACTGGTGGTTTAGCAGCTATCCTTTCAGGTGGTGTTAGAGAACTATTGGTATTCAGCCAGGAAGAAATGTCAAGTTTCAATCTCCTATTAGAACCAACCTCAATTTTGATTGTCTTTGTTTTCTCATTCATTGTGGGATTTGCGATTTCTTTGCCATCTGCAATCAGTGCTTTACTCATGACACCTGATGAGGCGCATTCAGTCGTTGAAAGACAATCACTTGCAGGAAAAGAGATGATGAGAGCACCGGTTACTGAGATTATAGCTGTAATTGTATCAGGATTATTGATCACGCCTTTGCTATCGACACTTAGCTCGGGTGGAGTTTCGCCGACTGGTTTGGTTCTCTTTGCGGGATTAGTTATCACAATGTTTGGAGTGTTCATCGTATCCCTCTCGCGAATCCTATCGATACCCACCGCCTTCATTAAGTCCAAACTAATCAGCATTTTCCGGGACACATCACGAATTGTTGGAGCACGGATGATGTCAAGAAACGCCATCATGGCGAAGAAAAGTGAAGCTATGGGCGTGATGTTTATTGGACTTGTATTCACTGCGGGATTCTTCTCAGCAGTTTCATCTTCAACTGGAGCTAATCATATGGATGAACTCTTTTCCTTCGATGTCGGAGCTGACATCGTCATTAATGTCAACGAAGCTCTCAGAAATGTAACCAACGATATAATTGATGAAATTAAGGCAATAGAGGGAGTGAATAATGCGAGTGGAATGCTGAAGACGTATTCCTATGTTCAATACCTTCTAGCAAGCGAAGTACATGAACCAGTTCTCGTGAATACGTCAACACACATTTTCGCTATAGACCCAACAAGCTGGATTGAGTCAGCATTTCTCTTACCATACTTCGCTAAGAGTGGCAATCCCTTTGAAACTATTCCACTCATAGCGGAGAATAAAACCAATGTCATTAGCTCATTCAAACCAATCCTACAGTTTTCTTCAGGTGAGCCAATATTCAACGACTCGGTCAGAGTATACACCATAGGGGCTAATAGAAACTTCACTCTAGATTGCACAATTGTAGACGTAATGTCAACAGATTACGAATCGAGAACTGTAAGTTACCTCCCCGGTGAACCAGATGTCCAAGATTTTCTCATCATGAATATCAGCTACATGCATCAGATTCTCAACACAACAGCTGTAAACAAAATCTATGTGGATCTTTCAGATGATGCTAACTACACAAAGGTGATTGAAGATATCAGGATTCTTGCCAATTTCACTTCCGATGAGATTCTCTCATCTCAGGCTGGAATTGATTCGGTTTTGGATTCAAGAACAGGACAATCGATCTATGGAGTCTACACTCTCAACATGCTCTTCTCACTCATCTATCTCACCGCGGGGCTTATGATTATCTCAGTTGTAAAAACACGACGACTCCAGAAGCAGTTCTCTATACTAAGAGCATTAGGCACCTCAAACTCATCCATCATGTCTTCAGTGTTAGCTGATATTAACGTGAGCATGTTTGTGGGAATCCTTATTGGGTCGCTAGTCGGTTTATTCCTTTCACTTCTTTTACTTCAGATTCCACTAGCGTTTCTGGGCGTCACAACTGAGATTGTCTGGTCTCGATTACCTGTGGCATTAGTACTACCAGTTCCATTACTAGCCGGTATCATGATTCTTAGTTTTGTGTCCGCCATCTCAACAACCTACTTTGTCACCAAGAAGGGACTGAGTAGCAATCTTGCGGATGACTTTAGACAGGTAGAGTAATCATGTCCTCCGATTTCGGAGGCATTTGGAATAAGCATCCCATAATTCTTGATCACTCGGAGTAAAAGGAATTAACATCTGTAGCAGATCAAGTGCTTCGGGAAGAGCTCCGCGTTCCAAATAGAGCATTGCCAGATGCCTTAACGCATGCACCTCTCTTGGATCGAGCTCAGTAGCCATCCGATAAGCCCTCTCAGCATCTCTGTTTTCACCATTGTATCTGAAGAGGTCGCCCCATATTGTCCATGTCCATGCATTTGAAGTATCAATCTCTAGAGACCTCTCTATTGCTTCTTCAGCATCCTTCACTCTACCCGCCATCATATAGACCAATGCCAGGGCATTCCACATCGCTGTGTTCTGAGGTTCAAGCATCATTGAGCGCAGGCATGCATACTCAATCCCTATCGTTGACCTCAACTCTTCAGAGACCTCTACCCTCTGAATCGCTTCCTGGAAATGTCCTAGTAAATTCTCATCTTTTATCTCTGGCTCCGACAATTTTTGACACGTCCAAATTTCTCCTATTAGATCCATCATGGACCTTCGTAGATCTTCGCCAACTCCAGAAGTAATGCTAGCTCTCTCTTCTCTTTCTCCGAGAGCGGATTGCACTTCACCTCAGTGTTTGGCTGTTTCACCTCTGTCGCCATTTTCGCTTGCATCCTACAGTCTTGATTTGACTGCAGATATGAGATGGACTCAAAGGTTAAGAAAATCTTCCATCGATATTTCAAGTGGACCAAAAAAGAGTATTTGTGAATGGAGATTTTTAGATTCGAATATATCTGTTATTCTGACATCATATTCCTTTTTTAGTAGAAAAGAGATACCATAAGTCAAATTGAACACAATCATATGCTAAAAGTATAAGTGAAATAATGAAATTACTGATACTCTCTTAGTAATTCGCTGATTCGTTCTAATGCAGGCTCAAGATATTCTTTCTCACTACCGAAACCAATGCGGATAAAGCCAGGCATCTCAAAGTGATCACCTGGTGAGATAAGGACACTTTTCTCCTTCATGAGCCGCATCGTGAAGTCTAGCGAATTGATGTCGTCCCTGAGTTTGATGAAACATATGGCAGCCGCCTCAGGTGGAAGTCCTGATAGCAAGTCAGAATGAGATCCAATCCATTTTTCCATGACAGCCCAGTTCTCACGGACAACAGCGCGAGTTCTCTTCTCAATCTTAGCCTGAATCTCAGGGGACAGAGCTATAGTCGCAAGCCAGTCACTTGCCTTTGCTGGACAAATAGTTGTGTAGTCTGAATATGTCCAGAGCTCAGTTGCAATTTGTGGTGTGGGACATACTACCCACCCAAGCCTCAGACCAGGGAGTCCGTATGCCTTAGATAGACTTGAGGTGATTATGATATTGTCAGAGAGACCGTGAACTGAGGGTGCCTTTCCCTCTTCAAGTTCAGCACCACGATAAATCTCATCGGAAATGACATATGCTCCGTGTTTCTTTGCGAGCGTGACGATAGTCTTCAAGTCTCGCTCATATAGTATTTTTCCAGTCGGATTGTTAGGAGTACAGATAGCTATTGCTGCAGTTTTTGAAGAAACAACGGCTTTGAGACTTTCCAAGTCTGGAACCCATTTATCACCCTTCAATTCAAGCTTGAAAGGAATAACCTTGCCACCGAGGTTCTTCCAGATGCCACCAATCTGCATGTAGTTTGGCACCATGAAGATGAGTTCATCTCTTTCAGGATGCTCCTTTCGTAACCAACAAGTAACGAGAAAGTTTGCTTCAGCCCCTCCAGCTGTGGCTGTGATGTGGTCAGCTGTAGTCCCAGGATAGTGGTATGAGATAGCCTCTCTTAGAGCAACTGTGCCATTTGTTTGAGAATAACCTAGTTTCATGTCGAGGAGTTTATCCTGCAACTCCTTACTGTCAACCAAGTCACGGATGTGCATTGGTTCAACCCCGCTCTCACTTAGATTGTACTCGACACGATGTTCCCACTCAGACTGGATTCGTTCGAGCTCGAAGCGCTCTAGTCTCATATATCTAAACTCCTGATGACCGCAGGAGCGAGGTACCATAAGAACCCTACTTTCAGGTCACTTCATGAGATACTTCTCGAGCTCCTCTGTCTTCATCTGAGCTATAATCGTTTCTTTGTGAACCTTAAAACCCAGTCTGTTGTTTATAGAGAGCATAGGAGCATTGGATGTTGCATTTCCAGTGACTACTGTAGTGACCGTAGGAAATCGCTGACGAATCTCCTGCAGCATAATAGCTTTCAACCATTTTCCCTTACCTGAACCACGGTACTTCTCTGGAACACCCGTTAACTCTTGGTATATCAATGGGTCCTTCGACGGACGATAAAATACTTCAGTAAGACCAGAAATAGCACCATCTGGTTCCTTCGTGACTACAGTGATCCAAGTCACATCGCAGTCCTTCTGAAACTTCTCATACTGCCTGCGTAGTTCAGGAGTGATGAAGAAATCACCAACATCCAGATCATCACGAGGAGCTTGGTTCCCCACTTCAGAGTATGTCTTACAATACTCTTCTAGGATGTCTTCGGGACAATCTTGGAAGAATTCAACCTTTGATTCTGGAGAACGAACTGGTCCCTCTTTAACCCAGTCATCCACCATCTTCCAGTCCAACTTTGTCAAATCGAGGCGATTTTGGAGACTTGAAAGAGCTTCATGAGCTTTCAGTTTCCGAATGAATTTCTTGCCATCTTCCTCTGATGCTTCAGCAATTATGATTTCCTTCTTGTGTCGCTTAGC
>JBHLRT010000027.1:0-9892 GCA_048882305.1 Candidatus Thorarchaeota archaeon | reverse complement strand
GGAGGAACTCAATCATTGCACACTAATTCAAGAGATGAGGCACTCTCTTTGCCAACTGAGGAGTCAGTTCAAATTGCATTGCGTACTCAGCAAATCATCGCATATGAGTCCGGTGTTGTAGACACAGTTGATCCACTTGCTGGGTCTTATTACATTGAGAATCTAACAAATGAAATTGAATCCAAAGCTATGGAGTATATCGAGAAGATTGACAATATGGGTGGAGCACCCATCGCCATTGAGAAAGGATTCGTTCAACGTGAAATTCATGATGCGGCATACCAGTTTCAGAGAAGTGTAGATGAAGCAAATCAAATTGTAGTGGGCGTAAACAAATTCATTGTTGATGAAGAAGCGAAATTTGACTATCTGCGGATCAATCCTGCAGCGGAGAAGGAACAACTAGAAGCTCTCCAGCGAGTCCGTTCGAACAGAGATGAAATAGGTGTGCAGCAAGCATTGAGTGTCTTACGAGCAACTGCTGTTGGGGAGGAGAATCTCATGCCTTTAATTATTAAGGCTGTAAAATCATATGCTACACTTGGTGAGATATGCGGAGTTTTGAGGGAGATTTTTGGTGAATACAAAGCACCAGATATTCTATGAAAGGAGTGTCATTTGATGTCTGTAGAAAAGATTGCCCATATTGGAATTGCTGTGGAAAGTATCGAGAAGTGGCTGGGATTTTACAAAGATGTTCTAGGTCTCGAGTATGATGGTTCCGAAGAAATTGAGGAACAAAAAGTACGTGTAGCATTCCTTACTATCGGAGAGAGCCATATCGAACTTCTTGAACCAACATCTGATGACAGCCCAATAGCTAAATTCATCGAAACGCGCGGTGGTGGAATCCACCATATTGCTGTCAAGGTGGATGATATTGAAGCCGCGCTTGCTCGACACAAAGAAGCTGGCACTCGGTTGATCGACAATGAACCACGAGTAGGAGCTCACAACATGCGAATTGCCTTCATTCATCCTAAATCATCAGGCGGGGTTCTCCTAGAACTCTGTGAGGAGTCAGAATGATTTATTCTAATAAGTAACTAAAATATGTAAACCTTATCTGAGTATTATCCTATTAGTACTGCACTTAGGAGGTGCGTAGAAAGTGTCTAGTAAGGTTCCTGACACACGCTACGGATATTATAGGAAAGCCCGGAGTCATGAGGCTAACGGTGAGTATGAGGAGGCTCTGAATGCCTATGATAAGGCAATCGCGATGAGCAATACATACGCACATGCATGGTTTTACAAAAGTCGACTTTTGTATCGAATGGAAAAATATGGCGAGTGTATTGGATGTGCTGAGAAGGCTCGTCAACTGGAACCAACATGGAATGACCATATCACGAAAATGATTGAGGATGCAAAGAAGAGACTGTAGAGCTACCTGAGCAATTTTTCAAGTGCAGTGACTATTCTGTCAATATCCTCTCGGTCAACCATACGGTTCATGACCATTCTAGTTCGGGTACCATATCCTCCATAGACTTTGATATTTTCCTTTGCCAATTCCTCTGACAGTTTCATCTGGCTTATTGCAAGGTTCTCAAGACCGAGGAACAGAATATTGGTTTCAGGTTCGTCAATTTCTAAGTTTGGAATGTCTTTTATTCTGTTATAGAGCAATTTGGCGTTATCATGGTCATCCTTGAGTCTATCAACCATCTTCTCAAGAGCAATAATTCCTGGAGCCGCTATAATTCCTGCTTGCCTCATACCTCCACCAAGCTTCTTTCTTGTACGATGAGCTTCGTGGATGAACTCTTCAGTCCCTGCAATTAATGATCCCACTGGGGCTGAAAGACCTTTACTCAGACAGATTTGAACAGAATCTACACTCTCTACTAGTTTCTTTGGGGGAACTTCCAAAGCAACTGCGGCATTGAACAATCTAGCTCCATCACAATGTACTTTGAGACCGTGCTCTTGAGCGATAGATGCAAGAGCTTTGACCTGCTCTGGACGTGTTATTGTTCCTCCTGCATAGTTATGCGTATTCTCAACAACGACCATGGATGTTCTTGCATAGTGAGCGTTATCGGGACTTATGGCGGCTTCAAGAGTTTCAGGAAGGATATATCCTCTTACACCTTCGACGGGTTTTGGATAGAGACCGCCCAATGATGCCATCGAACCGCCTTCAAAAACAAATGTGTGTGAACTGTTTTCTACCACAATTTCATCTCCTCTCTTTGTCTGAGCTAGAAGGGAGATGAGATTTCCCTGCGTGCCTGATGTTACGAGCAGTGCGGACTCTTTTCCAAGTATCTTGGCAGCCTTCTCTTGTAGTTCATTAACTACTTCATCTTCACCGATGACGTCATCACCAAATCTCTCAGCTTTATAGGCACTGACAATAGCTTCAATCATCTCATCGGTGGGTTGAGTAATAGTATCACTCCGCAGGTCAATAGTTTTCATGATTCTACAAGCTTCGGTTCTCCGATTTAGCCTTACTGCTTGTGCTCAATTGACAATGCATATAGGGAAGACGAGAAGGTTCACACTCCGATGGATTCATTCTGGAGAGTGTTAGTGTGACCGAAGAGGAGAAGCTCACCTACATTGGCAAGCTGCAACTCTTTGGAAGAGATGCCAAACTGTATATCATTATTGCATTCCTAGGCGCATTCTCATGGGGCATAAGTGGTGTAATCTTCAATCTTTATCTTCGAGACGCTGGATTTCCAGAAGACTTCATTGGATTCTTCCTTTCGGTATCAATGTTTGCAACAGCACTTATCGCCTTCGCAGCTGGTCTATTCACAGATAGGTCTAGCAGGAAGAGAATCATCCTTGTAGCCAATTTAATCGGATTTCTCGTTCTAGTAGTCCAGTACACTACCCTCAATCCAATGGGCTTGATATTCTCACAAATTTTTCTTGGCCTATCCAGTGCCTTCAGAGAGGTGGCTTGGGCTCCTTATGTTACTGATATCTCTTCAGACAGAGAACGTGCACACCTTTTTGGCGTTGGTAGCGGTGTTTCTCTTCTTGGAGTATTCATGGGGAATATAATTGGTGGATCTATGCCGCAGATATTTGCTGGAATACTGGGGATTGCACCTACTGATCCGTTGGTTGTTCCTTATCGGTTCACTCTATGGCTTAGTTTAATCCCAAGTTTGATTGCAATCTTACTGATTTCACGAATGACAGTTGATACTCCTTCTTTTGTTTCCACAGGGTTTGCTCTAAGACATGTCAAGAATTGGAGGTTTATCGGAAAGTACACCTCCTCTATTGCCAGTATAGGCTTAGGTGCCGGTATGATTGTGATGTTCTTCAATCTGTTCTTCACACATGAGTTCCCAATTGACTCGCAGCTATTGGGCATTATTTTTGGTGTTAACACAATTATCCTTTCAGCAGGCAATTTCCTTGCGCCTGCGTTAGCTGACCGAATTGGGAAAGTACGTACTGTGGTTCTTACAGAAGCACTATCGATACCTTTTCTCCTGACACTTTCATATGCTGATACTCTGCAATTGGCAGTTCTAGGGTATGTTGCTCGAAACGTGCTTATGAACATGTCAGGCCCTGTATCCAATGCATTTTTCATGGAAGGTCTTACAAAAGAGGAACGCGCTACAGCTGTCGGTGTTGTACGTACTGCAGACTCCTTCGTAAGAGCTATAGCTGCAAATATTGGTGGCTGGCTTTTGGCGATAGGACTCTACCGTCTGCCATATGTGCTAGTTTCAGGGTTATATGTACTAGGCATTACCGTCTTCTTCGGATTCTTCAGGAATAAAGAGGAGGAGCTGAAGCTCCTAAGCAAGGTTGAACTATCTATAGAGGAACCACCCGAAAGTTCTGTTGATGCTACTTGATTATCGTTTCCTGAGAAGTGCGACTAATATCCCTACTACTCCAAGTGCAACAACTACTATCGCGATGAGGAGTGTTGTGTCAATGGGTGTTCCCCCATTATTAGTAGGCGTTGTGTCAGTATCGGTAGCACTTGATATCGTTATTTGGTCAGTTTTTATTCCTGATTGTGTACAACGGGCTGTAGCACTCAATACATCACCTTCGGTAGCTGTTACTGAAAATGTATCTGTTGTCCCCGTAACTGTGTTATCTCCACTTGCATAATCCCTTGAGATGACTTCAACAGAATTCTTCTCGATTACTATATTATAGATATAGTGACTGGATAGACTGCCAGATGGGACAGCATGAGCTACAATTACTGTTAATGTTTCAGTTTCTGAATTATATTCAAGCGTGACTGATGTTGGATTGTGAGCTGAGACCGGTACTGACCGATATAGCAGAGCTAGTGCAAATACTATGATGAGAAATAAGTATGGTCTCTTGCGAATCATTTATTTCACCAAATCAATCATAGCGTTCTCGATGTATTAAGAGTCGTCCTTATTCATTCTCTACTATATTCCCTACCGTTTTCTTCATATGTTACAATTACCTTTCCTTCTTGAGATGATTCGAGAGATATTCCTCATTGACCGGAGTCTACTGCAATTCCACTTCAGCAGTGATCAATCATCTAGTGATGATGACAAAGCTGTTCTTTCATCAGGTTTTTTCTCTGCAATACAGGATTTCAGTACTCATGCTCGTTCAGACTCTCTTGATTCCTTCTCAACTGAAACTGAATATTTCTTGTACCTGAAATTTCCTGACCCTGAACGAATACTTGTGGGAGTATTTGATAGACGCGCCCCTGAAGATCTTGCTCGCGAAGCATTGACAAAAATTAGGAATATTCTTCTGAAAGTGAGATTCCCCGAAACCGACGGAATGCAACTATCTCCTGATGAAAAGGAATCCATTCGGGAACAAATTGAAAGAATCAATACACAGCTTTTCAGCAACGAGCGATTGTCATCCATCGTAATCAAAACATTGGAAAATCGAGTTGATATTCCTCTTGCTTTTCTTGTAGATTCAACTGATAATTCTATCATCGTGAGTTTCTCAAGACCAAAACCTTTGTTTAAACAAGCACAAGTTCGAGAGTTCCTTCTAGTTCATTCCACTCTACAGAATGTCTTTGAAAACATCGGGATTGGAAGTCACTACTCGTACTTTGTTATTGAATCAGATGACTACACAGCAGTGGCCTGCAATGGTGGTCGTCTTCTTAGCGTTGCTAGCGGAGCAATGAGAACTCCAATTGAGAACGTATACGAGGCTGCAACAACAATCTGTTATGCTGAAAGTTTTGAAGAAGAAATAGCATTAACCACAGAAACTCAGAGTGCAAGTAGGATAGTCTTTGCAACAGACGGTCGGGTTAGTGAAAAAAGTGGAAGAGTGATTCCTGAGAAAGCGATAATCTACATTTCATCTCTTATCAAGAATGTAGACTCTATGTTTCGATTACTTACACGCAGACCCTTTAGACGTTTCTTTGCTCGCACCAGCGGTCAAGAAGTATCTGGGATCGCTTTGCTAAGTACAAGCGGAATGACCGTCTTTGAATTGTATAGATCGTAGTCATAGATGAGAATTATAAGTGACAATGCTGTTGTTGAATTCGATACATCTCATGAGTTCAGAACACAAATCCCGTGACAACCAACAACTTGAGGCTGTGTTCCTTTACATGGGTATTCTTGATGCCTATGAAGCAGTTGGGACAGAACTCATCGGTCCCAATGTTCTTGAAGAACATGTCTTACCGCGAATGATCTATTATGTGCAAGAATTTCTTCCTGAGATTTTCTCAGAAGAACCCTCACCTGAAGAGCTAGAAGTATTTCTGAATTATTTCCATAAGAAAGTGGATCAAGCGCGAGAAACTGGCTCGACTAAGGACCTTACGATGGAAGAGATTTGGAAACTACGCGCAGCCATTTTTGGTTATGAGAGTGTATTCATCGATATTTTGGGAGCTGCAGCGATCAAAGACTATGTCTTCATCAGAATTTCAGATATCCTTGCCGCATATCTTCCCGAACACTTGCTTGATCCAAATGTATCGCTCGCTGAAAAATTAGCGGGATATTCAAACTACATTCAGAATCACGGATTTGTGAAATATGCTCGCGCAAATGTAATTGGCGATAAGGTATCAGTTGCAGCTAACGGTTGTGCATTTTCTAGAATTCATGATTCCGATGCCTATCAGAACCTTCATGTCAGATTCTGTCCATGGGGAATGATTGGCTCAGCGATTGTTTCAGCTCATGAAGGTAGGGGAACAAAGCTAGAGTCTAGCTTATTTACGACAAGAGGAAGTGTTAGTGAAATCGAAACGAAATAAATGGAGTGTGCAATAATGCAGTCAATACTTGGGATACCTATTCCATACTTGGTACTTGTTCTAGAAATCATAGTTCTCATTGCACTACTTGTTGGATGGCGATATGGTGCAAGTAGAATGAAATTCAAGCTTCATCACAAAGCTGTTTATGGAGTAGTGTTAATTCATCTCCTCACTGTAGGTGCTTGGATGATTCCTAGATCAATAGAGCGCTTATCTATAATGTTGGGTGACCCACTCACATTTTGGTACCAGATTGTTCACGATCTCGTTGGAATTCTGGCAATCGGACTTGGAACAGTGCTTGCAATCATATTTCTAGTAAAGAAAGGGATGCCTTTGAAACTGCTTAAGCGAGCTCGTCCATTCATGTTCTTAACAATCGGAGTGTGGATCCTAGCTTTCATGTTTGGACTCTACTGGTTCCTTAGAGCTTGGATTTGGATTTGATACCTACTTTGAATAATGTTGGACTGCACAATTCATAATTTCCGCATCAACCTTATGCTCATTATCATCGATATATGTCATCACTGTAGATTTCCCACTAGTTCAAATAGCTAACATTCAATTGCTGCGTGATTCAGATTGAACTTTCGCCATAATTGCTTCAAGACAAAAGTCCTTCATCCTAGAGTGAAATACATGGATGAAGTCGAATCCACTAATATAGAAGCAAAAGAATGCCTCATGCAAGGTGAAGGGGAAGGTTTCATTGTCACAGCAAAAACGCAGACTTCTGGTCGAGGACGAAAAGATCGAAACTGGCTATCTCCACCGGGGGGTCTGTATTTCTCTATTATTCTGAAGTTCCCCTTGAAACTGGAAAATGCACCTTTATTGGGCCTTCTCGGAGCTTGCGCAGTAGCGCGTAGTTTGAGATTACTAGGCATTTCAAATGTGAACCTTAAGTGGCCGAATGATGTCTTGGTTGGTACTAGTAAGATAGCCGGGATTTTGAGTGAAGCTGTTGCATTTGGTGATACATTATCAGGGATTATTATGGGAATCGGCGTGAATCAGAATTGCCCAGTTGCAGAGATGCCTTCAGGGCTTCAGTGGTCTGCGACCTCAATTATCGATGAGCTTGGAAAAGAAACATCCACTGAAGTCTTACTTTGCGCCATCGTGAATGAAATAGATGATCTTCTTCAGATAGTTGAAAACAGTTCCTCATTTGCCCCAGTTCTTGATGAATGGAAAAAGTCAAGTTCAACACTTGGGTCACGTGTACGAATATACGAGAACGAAACTTTCACGGATGGATTTGCGATTGACATAGATTCCGATGGGTCTCTCATAGTAGAAACCCAGCACGGAATTGAAAATGTGTTACTTGGTGATGTTTCTCATCTGCGACCTGAGGAATGATTGACATGGAATTTTTAGTCTTGACTGATATTCACGACACATGGACTCATCTACGGAAAATGCTACGGCTGGCAGATGAAATGGATGGTGTGATTTTTCTCGGAGATTTAATGACTTTTCGAAAACTCACCAAGGACTCAAAGGAAAATCTGGCTCGAATAAGAGAAGCAAGTAGATGGATGGTGGGGCTTCCTGGTAATGGAGCTCTTCCTGCAGTTCGGGAATTTCTTAATGAACTCGGAATCAATCTTCATTGTCAGGGTCGGATAATTGATGGTGTAGGGTTCTTTGGCATAGGTGGAGTTCAAGAAACCATAGGGACAATCCTCGAGATTCGAGAGTTCTTCAGAAATGAGGATACATCAGGTATAACTCCCGATGAACAAGCATTGGTAACTTTGAATGTCTTCGGAATTCATCGTGAGAATGATACATTTGTTGTTTCAGATTGGTCTGAATCAGATATCGCTGCTCTAGAGGTCTATGTGAGTCCCTTTGAACACTCCGAAGCCCGTATATCTGAAATGATTTCATCAACCTATGCGCATGTCGAAAAAGCATCAGTTCAGATTCTCTTGTCGCATACACCTCCGTATGAACCTGGTGTCATTGCGGCTTTTCCGCTTGGCGTGTCAACCGGTAGCAAAGCAATTGCGGCCTTCATCGAGAAAAATCCCATTGCATTCGCTTTGTCTGGTCACAATCACATCCATCATGAATTCTTGATTGGCAACACCAAGTGCGTGATCGTTCCTGCAGTCACGGATGGATTCTATGGCGTTCTCTCAGTTGAACCTTCTACCAAGAATATTCGTATAAAAGTAAACAATTTCTAGAAAAGGACATTAAGTGATGATTTACCGTAACTATTGTGTGTTGGTGAGTTAGCATTGAAACCAACTGTCGTACAAATTGAGGTTTCACAGATCAGTGCACTTCATGCAAGGCTTTTGGAAAAAAGTGAATCATCCAACTTAACAACAAAGAGTACAAGTGAAGCCTTCCGAATTATGTTTGCAGGAGAAGCAATCATCGGGTATACAAGCGGTAAGATTGTATGTAATGGAGATTACTCAGCTGCTGCTGTTCAGAATGCAATTTTAGAAATGGATGCTTCAAATCAAGTGGGTATCATCATCGGTTCTGATGAAGCAGGGAAAGGTGAATGGCTTGGCCCAATGACTGTGGCTGCTGTCGCCTTGACTACTGAACAAACAAAGATGATGCGCGCATTAGGCGTTATGGATAGTAAGAGCCTGTCTGTTGTTCGAATTACAGAGCTGTCGAAAACTGTGCGTCGGAATGCTCTAAAAGTAGAGAGTCTGCTCATTTCGCCTGAGAAATTTAATTCTCAGATTGAGGAATTTCGAAAGGAGGGCAAGAATCTCAATGACCTGCTTGCTTGGGCTCATGCCAAAGTAATCACAGAAGTCTATGATGAAATCCGGAGTCGAAATGAGCCCATCAAAGTTGTAATTGACCAGTTTGCTCGAGTAAAGACAGAAGCACGTCTTAGGGTGAAACTTGATCTAGGGAAAATCGAGCTAATTCAACGTCCAAAAGCTGAGGATGAGGTTGCTGTTGCAGCTGCAAGTATTATCGCTCGAGAAGCCAGAGAATCTTGGATTGATTGGGCTTGCAAGAAGTTTGGATTTGACCTCCGTGATCTAAGTCTGAGGGACGCATATGAACACAAAGACCGGAATGCTATCGTCAAAGTTACCTATATCAAATCCGAATTAGAAAAATAGCGCACTCTGCTACATTGGCGTGCCTTTCCAGAAATTCCTTTTTCTAAGAGCCTTTGCAAGATAGACAAGTCCTAGCATGATTGGGACTTCCCAAAACAGTCCCATGGTTGTTCCAAGAGCTGCGATTGAACCAACCCCATAAATAGAGATAGCTGTGGCAATAGCAATCTCAAAGTGACTTGAAGATCCAATAATGACTGTAATTGTCGCCTCCCGATATGCAAGATTCACCATTCTTGTAACTAAGAGATTGTAGCCCACAACAATTACAAATCCAATCAATAGTGGAATTGATACTAGCACTAACAAATCCGGATTCTCAAGCATCACCATACCGTTTAGAGAGAAAAGGACAATTAGAGTTGTAAGAAGTGCTAGCAGAGCCATGTTACCGACCGCCGGACGATACTTGGTATCGAACCACTCCTTCCCCTTTGTGTTTATCAGGGTCCTCCTAGTGAAGACTCCAAGAACCAATGGGATTCCAATGAAAACAAATACAGAAATGATCAATAATAATCGGTTGATG
>JBHLRT010000026.1:0-9939 GCA_048882305.1 Candidatus Thorarchaeota archaeon | reverse complement strand
CGCGATGTGCTAGAAAGTACTTGTTCCATGCTCGTCACTGTAAACAATAGCACTGTTATCTGCAGGATTTGCCAAATGTTCTACTGTATTTCTGTAAATTCGTGTCAGTGTGATATCATAGATTAAATCCTGACCATAAAGCTGGTGTCCCTTAGTGTTGTATGCTTGGTCCGCAGGAATAACGAAGTGACGAGTTTCACCAATCCTCATTCCTATGATTGTATCCTTGTATAGTTGAAGTACTGATACTTCACTAATAGGTTGGACAGAAGAACTGTCGGGATAGTCAGCCTCTTGAATCACAGTACCGTTTCTCAGAGTAAGGATATAATGTACGGTAACAGCATCAGTGGGTCTTACTCTCCAATAGGAACTAGTGGGGGAACCAGGAGTATATCCAACTACTATATCGCTATTATTCAACCCAGCGCCAGTAAATTCGCTTGTGTAGTTCTGCCAAGCAAAACCAATCCAACCTGATGTCAGGGCCTCTAGTCCAATATACAACATATCGCCATTGTGTTCTAAATACACTCTAATCCCGGTCACAGAATCAACATATGATGTGGCGTATTCAGTCGGGTCAATTATTCCATCAACAATTCCGTAATGATCGTCGACATATGGGATTGATAGATTCATCATCGACTCGGCCAAGGTTGACCCAAAGTTCCTGTTTTGAGCCAAGGGTTCTGATACCATTTTCTCCGAAATCGGACTTAATGCCATGTAACTACTTGTCAGGAAAAGGGCAAGTAGTAGTAGGGTTCCTATCTTTTTATTCAACAGGCTCAATACAAATCACCGTGATTTCATCGGGGTCTCTATCCAGCGGCTTCAGATTCCACTAGACTGGGATTGGTCGCTCGAGCTTCTGGTTTGTTATTATAGATTTCGGATGTTGAAAGCATGCACGAACAATCCAAGACGTCCCGAAAAGGTCAAAACTGAAATGAAATGCAGTCAGCCAGCGGAAGTGACCATATTGATTCCATATCTCATTGCTATGACTGCTGCATTCATGGTCGTCATTCTCTTTATGCCAAAGACAATCCAAATGCTTCGAGAGGCAGGAATGATAGGAACTGACATTCACAAACGTGAGAAACCTGAGATTCCTAAGGGAGGAGGGTTCCTGGTCCTATTCGCAATTGTTTTCGGAATTCTTGTCGTTATGGGCATTACAACATTCCAAGAGCATGCAGAAGTTAGAGAGGGCCTTCTTGCCGCCTTGGTTTCTATTCTCATTGCAGGTTTTATTGGATCTCTCGATGACATATTCGACTTCAAGAACCGGACAAAAGTAGTTCTTCCAATGGTAGCTTCGATTCCAATGGTTGCTGTCAGCGTTGGAAATCCAACAATGAGCATTCCTTTCATTGGTACAATTAACTTCGGTCCATTCTACGCACTTCTAATTGTACCATTGATGATGACCTTCATTGTGGACTCCACTAACATGTATGGGGGAATGAACGGTCTCGAAGCAGGTCTTAGTAGTATTAACTCTTCAGCAATTGTGTTCTATATTCTCGTTTCACCATATGTTGATGGACACATGATTACAACTGCTCAAACGGATGCAGGAATGGTAGCGGCATCATTATTTGGAGCGTCCATAGCATTTCTGATTTTCAACAGATTTCCAGCAAAAGTGTTCCCAGGAGATATTGGAAGACTTCCACTAGGTGCGGCTATGGCTGCGGCTCTAATACTGGGGAATATGGACAGACTCGCCATACTGATGTACATACCCTTCGGATTCAACTTTCTGCTTTACATTGTCTATCGTTTCTATGTAAAACGAAAAGGGATTGAATACGTTAAATTCGCCACTCCAAGAGAAGATGGAACTCTTGAAGTAATCGGACCATTCACAATGTACTGGATTCTGCCCTACATTTCCAAAAAGATGACAGAGAAGCGAAATGTGTCCATCCTCTTGCTTTTACAGGCACTGGTGGCATATGGTGCAGTGTTGATCCTTCTATTATAAGAAAGAATCCACTACCCAATCTTTTGCTGGAGGTAGGTATCAACCACAAAGTCCATGCCAAACCTACTGAAAGCTTGCTGCTCAGCTTTTACACGTATATTTTTGAACTGCTGGATATAATTTTGCCACTGCAATGTACTGTATCGAACATCATGTGAGAGCTCGTCGAGTCTTTTAAGATCAGCATCTGTCATTTGGTCTGTTGGTAGAGAGTATTGAAGAATATCATCGGGAGTAACTCCAATCCATTCGGCCTTTGGAATTGTAAGATTCTTGATATGTGCGGAGTTTGCACTACCACCTGTGATTACTTTGGCAATATGCATTCCCCAAGGATCACCATCGGTGAAAATATACACAGGCAGGCCAAGCGAAACATGTAGGTTTCTCATAAGTCGTCGTGTCGATCTTGGAGGTTGACCTCCCAGTTGAACCAGTATAGCATTAAATCGCTTCCATGCTTTGGTTTCAATTAATCGAGAGAACATTCCACCAGATTCTACAGCTAGGACAATTTCAGCGCTAGATCTTATGGGTTCAGCAGTCATTAGAGCTGAACCGATTGGTAATCCATCAGGACTTACTGTAAGGTCGATTTCTTTCCCTTCATAACCAGAAACGGTGTACCTCATTACAACCTCACCATAAATGGAGGAATGTTCTTCTGGATATATACCAAAACTCTCTCGTGGTAGACCAGTAAGACATTCAAGATCCGTGACAATTCTGTCAGATTCGGACTGGTCAGTGAATCCCACACCAAACGCTTCTGAGGAGTAGTAAAGGTCTCTCAACGAACTGGTTCTCGAAGCTTCAAGTAATTTCTTGGCAAAAGATGCGGCCCAAGTCAGCTGAGCAAAACGTTTCACATGTTTAACATTACTCGAATCACGCAGATTCCGTGAAGGACCAAGAATATAGTGATTGAGACCTTCATCATATACGATATTACTTGTTCTCCGATCTGGTATCTCAAGAAGCGGATACTTATTCTCGCGTATTGCTTGGATTATTTCTTTCCCAAGTGAAACCAAGATATCAGAAGCAGAATCAGACTCATTCATTTGGTTCCACCTCAAAAAGCTGTTTTACAAGTCTGTCAGTGGGAGGCACATCATCATATCCAGCCAGAGCTGCACTGAATCTGGCAATTTGTCTGAATGACTTTGAAAACTCTCGCATCTTCTTCATTTCCCGTCTACTTCGTAAAGACTTCGCACCAATCTTCCCAAGTTTTCGCCCCAGTTCTTTGAAAAGTTGATCAGCTTCTTGTTCAATCTCAGGGATTGAGGCAAGTGATTGCTTTCCAGCAGCTTTGAAAGGAATTCTTGTCGAGCATAGATGGAAGAACAATGCCACAGGTTCTGACGAACCAACTCCATAGCGTGACCAGTTCACTCGTTTGAGAACTCTTGTTAGGATATCTTCACTAGAATCATAAAGAAGTGGGACCCTGTTCACAAATCGATAAAGTGTGGGGACATCAGAACGTGGGAAATCATCTCCAGAAGCGAGAACAGCTTCAATGAAAAAGGGATTGCCTTGCCATTCACTAACGCCACGACTTGCATATTCAGATGTTTTTACATTGAAAACGGATGCTGTAGAGCTTACAAAATCGATTTTTCCAATTGGGCTTAGGCATTTACTATCCGGACGTTCGAAATCATCGTATTTCCTCAAAGCTTGTGCCAAATGAGAGAGTTCGTTCTTTGTGAGTTCTGAAGCAACCTGGTTTGGATTTAAATTCATAAATCTAAGAAAGCGCGCAGATGTTTTGGAACCTATTTTTTGGAAAGAACTGCATAGAAAATTATCAAGAGTGCTTTGACCGCTCTTTGATGTGAGTCTCCGAAGAAGTTCCATATCAACTGCTCTTGGATGAGGTTTTGTAGGTCGAATTGGTTCAGGGAGGTTTTGTGACCAACCGCCTATTTTCAAATGGACTTCATCATCAATTGCTAGGGATAGTGTTGCATGAGGTGTTGAGATGCTAGAGAGATTAAGGTACTCAATGATTCTGTCTTGCGCTCGTTTCAAGTCACCTCTTAACTGAACTATCACTGAGGTGCCTACATTAACACGTTGGAGTTCTTCTTTGTGCTCTACCCGAGGACGGTTGTTCTCAACATCCACTGATAAGCGATAAAGCAGCCCATCGTTATTCTGAGTTCTTGTATGAACGATAACAGAGGAATCAGTGGTAATCTGACCATAAAGAATAGCCATTGTAACCCCAAGTCCAAATGTTCCTCGTTTCTGCTGTTGTGAGTACTTACTTCCATAAAGTACTCGCCCAAAAGCCTGAGGGACCTGTTCGTCTGGAACACCTGTGCCATTATCCGAAACCTTGACAGTGATAATATCAGAGGTAACGCTCTGAATGACAATGTCAATCATGGGAAATGTCCGCGCGTCGTCACATGAATCTAGACTATTTTCAACCAGCTCTCGTACCGTTGAGTAGACCGCTTGTGTGGGATTGCCAAAACCAGCCATCTGCCGATTCCTGTAGAAGAACTCTGCAGGTGAGATGCTTTCAAAGCTGGTGTCTTGGGATTTTTGATGACTCATGCTACTCATGGTTTATGAAACGGTTTTGTCATATTAGACGGGGTATTACGAGCATCATAGGTCTGTTTCTTCCCAAAGTTCAGATCTTTGACGGTTCATTTCTCTCCTCATTTTCTCCAAACGAGAATAAACGGCACTATGAGGTGCTCCAGCAATAAGCATGTCAATAGCTCTCCTAGCATAGTCGAGACCTAACCCCATTCCAATGATAGAAACAGTCTTGCCATAAACAGAAATCTTGGTTTCAGTGGTCTGTTCAATGACCCTTCTTGTTCGACCGTTCTCACCGATGATTCTTCCAGCAACTCTTTTCATCTGACTCTGTGAAGAGCCTACAACCTCGCGGAGAGAGATGATTAGTAATTGCACGTCATCATCAATAAGCGTGAGAGCATTCTTAGGACTAAAGCCCCTTGCCATCGCTCTAATAATATCACGTGCTTTCCAAACTAATATGGGATCTTCTGTACTCTCAGGGGCAGTAATCGTCACAATTCCTTCAGGGTTCACATCTATCTTTACATTTGCGAGCTGTTCAACACGTTTTCGGACTTTACCATTACGTCCTACAATCACACCAACGCGATCCTCTGGCACTTTGATTGTTTCATGATAAAGCACTCATTTTTCACCTACCGTGATTATATGGTTCGCAATTACTTTGGGGTCTTCAGTTGCAACGCCTAGCTTCGAAAAGTAGTTGGTTATGTTTTGAATGTCACGGAATAGATACTTTTTCGCATAATCATGGCCAATAAGCACAGCTTGTGATACATCAATAATAATTGGTTTCTTTAGCCAAAGAATGTTATACTCTGAAAGATCTGCATGCACTAATCCAGATTTAATGTACCCTTTTTCAATCATGCCGATGATTTCATTGAAGGTCTTCACAGGAGAGGGAATATCGATATTCTTTATGAGCGGTGCTGGTAAATTGGTTTTGATATCGCCGATAAACTCCATAACCAGTACATTTCGATCTATAGCAATTGGTTTTGGTACGCTGATTCCAGCCTCATAGTATCGTTTGAGGTTCTTGAACTCTTTTGTAGCCCATTGAGGAATCAATGACCGACTACGGCGTTTTACATTCTTGAATCTGGGATCACCCACTATGTATTCAAGCATAAAGTCGGTTTCAGCTGTGGAAACACGATAGATTTTCACAGCCACTGGTTTGCCATCAGCATCTTCTCCACGGTACACATTTGCTTCTTTTCCTGTACTGATTGCACCATGCAGTGCACTAATGATACCTTGGTTCAGTAATTTATAGAGCGTCTTGAGCGTAGGAGGATCGATTACACCCTCCACTACTTTGAACTCATCATCATCTTTTCGCCGTTTTTGCTTTCTGCGGTCGAGTTCTGAGATGATCTTCTTATGCTGCTCATCAGCTCGTGTCAAACTACAATCCGTCCTAAGTACAACTTGTACATCAACATGTGAAGTTAGAGTCTTTTCTCAGAAAAGCCTTCACTTCGTATTAAAACATCTTCAGAATGCCTTTCTTTTGTAACCAGTCTATCTCATTACCTCGGTATCGATAGACAACATCACATTTCTCATCGCTTTGAAAATCCCATGGTGTGATTAATACCGTGTCCCCGATTCTCATCCAAACTCGTTTCTTCATTCGACCTGGGATTCGACCAATTCTGATATTCTGATCCTCACATCTAACTCGGACTCTATCAAACCCAAGCATCTGGATGATGATTCCAAACATTTCTCCATCATTTCGCTTCGGGGTCCTCACTCTAAGAGGTTCATCTGGACTAGTACCACTTTGCGATCGGTTGCCGCCTGATTTTTTTCGAGACAAAATATTCCTCCAGTTCTCTGTTAGACAATGACGTCCTACAGCATCTACTGCAGGGTTCTAGTAGAGGCCATTTAAGCGTACCGAAATCTCAGTCTATTCGGTTGGCAGTAGATAGAATTCGTCATCAACCATCAGACCGTACACTGCAGACCCTGTTTTCATGGTGTTGTCAAAAAACGACTCATCAATTTCTCGTATCTCGTAAGTTTTGGAGTCCATTAACTGCACTGGTTGGCCATAGACTTTTGTTGTAATCATAAACTCACGTTTGTCATCCTTAGAAGTGAGATATTCGAGCGTGCGCCACTTAGAACTCTTGGGGTTCATTGTGAACCGCTCTCTTTGAACTAGGTCAAAACAAGTGACTCCACTTTTACTCATAGCCATAATCTGACAGGGATTACCAAGTACTCTAACAAAGTCTCCAATTCCAAATCTGTTAAGTCTAATCAGAATAGTAATCCGAAACTTGTCTTTTCCACCCTTGTCCTGACCTATTAGTTTGTAATTCTGTTTTCGCTGGGCTAGATATTTTGATTCTAGGGCATCTGCGATTGAACGGCAGAGGTGCTCAGAACCTATTTGAAAATCCAGTCCATACTTATCACTGCTGACTTTTGTTACGAAAGCTTTGTCATCAGAGCCATATTGAGCAATTGTCATTTCAGTTACGAGACGGACAATATCATCCTCTTCCTCCTCGGTTAACTGTCTACCATCTGCACGAATCTGAAGTGTCGCTTCATAGTAACCACCACTTTTCATCCCACAAGTGTCACAAGTACCGTATGAGAATCTGATTTCAATGGGATATTCTTCCTCATGAACGGACAGATCTTCATGGGACTTTCCTATCGCTCTCAAAACAATCTGAAGAACACGGTCTAGACGTTTCTCTTCCTCAATCTCAAGTTCAATTCCTTGGACAAGAGGTCTTATCTCATTGTCAAGAAGAATATCCACTTGGTGAGGCCATAAGTCTCCTGAGTCAGCAGCTTCAAATGATAGATTTTTCCATCCTCCTGGTATCTTCACTGCACCACATTGTTTACAGCTGAGTAGTGTCAGCGGTGATTCAACTTCAATAAGTGGATGCTCTTTGTTGTAACATTCAGCACAGAGACCATCCAAGACTGAAGGTTTCCCACATTGATAACAGGGAGCTTTCAATTTAACCAACCTGACTCTGTCATACATTTTTACTTAAAACGTGGACTATTGAGTACAATCTGTAAGTACAATCCGTTTGCTTCTTAAAGAGTTAGCATAAGTGAACGAGCGGTGAAATACGGGTGAGCACGCAAAAGATCGCTGTAACCGCAGATGTTGACAACGGACTTGATAGCCCAATAAGTGGTCATTTCGGTCATTGTAAGGCATTCATAGTGTCCACGGTAGAAGACGGTGAAATCATCAAAGTGGAAACAGTCCCAAACCACGGACATTCAAGCTGTGCTGAGCCTGTGGATAAACTTGCAGGTCTTGGTGTAGATGTCCTCATCACTATGGGGATGGGTATGAGACCTTTCATGCATGCACAACAAGTAGGTTTGACAATAGTTCGAGGTGGAGAAACCACCGTTGGAGATGCAGTTAAAGCATATTTAACAGGTTTAGGAGAACTAATGGATCGTGATGGTCTCTGCGGCGGAGGCAATCATGGTGGAGGTTGTCAACACTAGAGTTTGACCCACTGTGCATGTGGATGGCCTTCAATGTACAAGACAGCTTGCTCATGAACTAGACCAGCATTGATTGCTGCTTCTACTGTCTTTTTACCCACCATATTAGCAATTGTTGCTCTCTCAAGATGTTTCATACATAATTTCAGGTCTACAAGTTCTCCGCCATAGAATTCCTCACTTACCTTGAACCTCAGGTCTCCTTGCTTCAGAGTTTGTCCTAGAAGACCTTTATCGCACATTGCTACAACGTAGTGTTCGTGAGTTTCGCTCACGCGCATATAGACTTGCACCATCTTGGTGTTCCTCCATCACTAGACCGGGCGAATGGAAGTCCTAGCTCCACAGGCGCTGCAAACCAAGTAGTAAGCGTTAGAAACCTTCGAAATTTCCGTGTCAGGTCTTGTACATACAGGACAGATGACATACGAGTCAATGTAACGGTTGAGAACATCATCAACTTGCTCCTGATTGAACTTTCCATTGAACAAAGCATTGCTACCTTCGATATTCCCTGCGGTTCCGAGCTGCTGGGAGACAAACTTCAGGACCTCCTTTCCAGGGCGGTTTAATATGTTGATGATCTCTTGAAAGTTCTGCCAAATACTTCTGTTGCCTTGGACTATAAGTTGAACCTCAGGTACTTTAAATCGTTCTCCGGATTTTTTGAATGCATCTTCAGGCACCTGTGAACGTGCCCGTTCCAGAAGCTTGTCATAGTCGTCCATACTTGATTTTTCTCCTAAATGCTATTGAAGGTATTGCTTAGACAGTGGTATCAATCACATATCAGAAGTACGAAATTGTCCAATACTAACCTCGTTCAATGCGCCTTCAGCCACAAGATTGAACACCTTTGTTTGCACTTTTTCAGAGTCCTGACCCTTCTTCTCAAAGTATGCGACAATATCCTTCAGAGGAATACCTTCAGGGGGAGCTTCCAATCGTACATAGGCGATGATGTCGTTCGCAAGCTTTCCAGAAACAGATACACCTGGAGATGAACTCAACAATTCTTGTTGTTGTTCTAATGTATCAGGCAAAGAAACGCCGCTTCTATTTAGAACCGCTTTGTAACGCTCCATTAGATGAAGACTCATGTAGTTAGGATCAGTCAATTCTCGAACTATCTCAGGCATAAGGTAAACTTCTTCATTGTATTCTCGAATCCTCCCAACAACTAGTGCGAGAATGTTCTCTTTCACGTCCTCTAGTTTGGCTGCTTCCTCCTCACCCCAGACTTTTACTCCAATTGTATCAGTTCCATCATCTAGTGTGATTCCTTCAAATCTTTTTTTTCCAGTATCATCTCCGGGTCGGGAGAATTTGTTGACAACAAAACCAACAACCACAACTCGTCTCAGTTCTACTCCAAAAGGAGAAACAATGTGTGGTCCGTCGTCACTGGAAAACAATCCATTGGTGATATCAGAGATTGATGCTCTAACTGCGGTCATTCGTTCTCTCATTTGAGCCATTCACCGTACCCTATTACTGCTTCATTGTGTCACTATATATCCGTCACGGAAGCTAGAAGAAATCCGAAAGTGAACTCTGATGAGTCGAACCTCGAAGCTCTTCAAGTGCATTTGTCAACCTCTCAAGAGATTTTTGAACTCTTGTTTCACTGAAATCGTGTTCTTTGCAAAGGATCTTTTGCAAGTTGTCCAAGCGTGGGGGAGACCATGTAGGTTCTGAGATTTCTATGGTTGGAGAATTGAGAAAGATATCACGAATCTCAAGATATGGAATGTCTTGTATCTCATCATATCTCTCCTTGTCCTTTGGATTCTTGGATTTCTTGAAGACAGACTCAATATCCTCTAATGACCCATGTTTCTTAACAAGCTTGAGCGCTG
>JBHLRT010000025.1:9234-10036 GCA_048882305.1 Candidatus Thorarchaeota archaeon | reverse complement strand
GTAGAAATCAATTCGCTGAATTGTTTCTTTGAGGGTATAGGGCTTCTTGTTTTTAAGAAATTGATTGACATTGACTTGGTCGCTCAACTAATGTCCACTCCTATTGTCCTTACGTGGAATACAGTCAGCAAACATGTAACTCGAACGAGAGAGATCTTAGGAAGACCTCAGGTCTTCGAGTGGTTTGAGTATCTTCATCAAAGAATACAGGGCATTGCCTCTCGTAGGAGTCAGTAGCCAATACCTCGTCCGTTTATTCCTTAGACCATAACAGCAAGGGAGATACTCGAAGCTGACTATCTACCGTACAGACAAGAGAAGCAGATGTAGTTTAAAGTTTCAAATCGAGAGAGGGTTTTTCTCTCTCCTCTGTTCTTTTTTTTGTTTTCTCAACATGATGCGCATATTGCTAGCACCAATATCACACCGTAAAACAAGTTAGCATATGAGTAGAGTACTGAGGGCCTAGCTCTTTTCACGAAGATGATGAGATAAACCGAAGTCGCAACAAGGAAATGCAAGAAGTAAGTACTACTGTGGTACAATGGAATAAGTGTGAGAGGGAAGAGCATAGCTAGAATCTTTGCAATCCTTTCGGATCTCTCAAGCCCAAGTACACACACCGCGGTCTTTAGACGGGCTTTCATATCACTCTTGTAGTCAATTATGTGATTCCAAAGTTCGATTGTTACTGAGAGAAAGAAAATGGAAACAGCAATCAAAAAAACCCCTAAGGTAAGCGAGCCAAAGATGAGTGCTGGTAGCAATAGAATCATTGAACCAAAGAACATCCCATGGGATA